>NZ_LR701458.1 GCF_902498825.1 Rhizobium sp. EC-SD404 | reverse complement strand
AAGCAGGCGTTGGCAAATCCCGACTGGTGCACGAATTCGTCGGCTCGCTTGGCTTCAAGGCCGTCACGATCATCGAAGCGGGCGCCGAGGAAATCAACGAGACTGTCAGCCACGAGCTCGTTAGGCGGCTCTTCCTGTCCCTTTTCGGCCTGTCCGGTGACGAAGATGCGGCAACGACTATGCGCGCAATCGATCGAAGCGTGAGCGCTTTCAAGCTCGATGAGCGACATCGAACCGCCTTGCTCTACGCTCTCGGCCAGGTGATCGACGACCCCTCATGGGCGCAAATGCAGGGGGCCGAGCGTGCCTTGCAGGTGCGCGAGGCCTGTCTTGCGGCGGTCCACGGCGCCGCTGCGAAAAAGCCGCTTCTGATCCTGCTGGAAGACATGCATTGGGCGGATGCCATGAGCCTTTCGGCCGTGCGCCAACTCATCGCCGGCATTGCGGGCCACCGGATCCTGTTGCTGTTGACATCGCGGCCGGGGCTCGACGCCGCGTGGGATAAGACGGGAAATGCCGCGGTCAGCGTCACGACGATGCGCCTCGCTCCGCTTTCCGAGGAACAGGGCCGCCGAATGGCGACATCCCTTATTGGCGACGATCCCAGCCTGCGGTTGGCCGAGGTCGCACTGGTTGGTACCGAGACCGCCCTCTCCCACGAGAATGATGGTTGCGTGTAGTGCGAGCCCATTACGCGTTTGCGCCGCCGTCAACCGCAACAACGCTGCCCGTCATCATGCCCGCTGCGGGGCTTGCAAGAAACGCGACAACGTCAGCGATTTCACGTGGTTCCGCGAAGCGGCCGAGTGGCGAAAGACCAAGCTGAACGGCGGCATGCTCCCCATTCGCCGGATTTGACTCAGTGTCGGTCGATCCAGGCGAAACCAGATTGACAGTGATGCCCTGTGGTCCGAGTTCTCGGGCCAGGCCTCGAGTGAAGGAGAGCAACGCCGATTTCGACATCGCGTATGCAGTCACGCCCGGGAACGGGACGCGATCTGCCAATCCCGACCCGATAGAGATAATCCGCCCACCATGCGGCAGATGCGGTATGGCAGCCTTCGAAAATGCGAGCGGCCCGCGCACATTGACCTCCATCATCCTCTGAAACTGATCGAGGTCGATGTCCACAATCGGTCCAGCCATTCCGACGGCTGCGTTGTTAACCAAGATATCGAGCCCACCCAGCAGTTCGATTGTTGTTTCGACGGCTTGTTGGATTGCATGCAGATCTGCGCTGTCGGCCTGGATCGCGAATCCGCGCCGGCCGAGTTTCTCGATTGCAGCCACGATGCCATCGGCACGCTCAGGCGAAGCCTGATACGTAATGGCGACATCGGCGCCATGCTCAGCCAATGCCATCGCTATGGCGGCGCCGATGCCTCTCGACCCGCCGCTGACGAGGGCACGCTTGCCGTTAAGATCGATCATGTTTTCATCCTTCTTGCGCATGGTGCAGAAAGCCGGAATTCGGTCCTGTCGACGTCCTTCCGATGTTCTGCTTATGGCCGGAAAATATGGGTCGTTGAGCAACTGGACATTCCTGATCTTGCCCAAGCCTTGCCCAATCCTGCCAAACTGACTAACTCAGACAGATGCTGGATTCTTCTGATCCGACCCGTAGTCTGCTTCAAGACGCGATACCTTTCAAAGAGCGACGCCCGCAGATCGTTGGCGTGTCGACGCCTGTGCCGCGTCTGACGGTCTGGTCGAGCACACGCGACACATCACCGACGGCAGCACTGTTTGAGCCCATGTTTTATACCGTCCTGCGTGGCGCCAAGGTTTTGATTATGGGCGCAAATCGCTTCGAACTATCGACTGGCGCATGCGCAGCGTCGTCATTTGGCCTTCCCTATACGCACCAGCTGACGGGTGCGACGCCCGACCGGCCCTATGTCGGCATCAGCCTTCATCTCGATATCGATATGCTGCGGCGTGTCGTGCTCGAAATGCCCAAACGGGACGAGCGCTGGACATGTGCGGTTGCGGCAGGTGATTTGGCCGGCCCAGTCGGGGACGCGTTCCTCCAACTCGTCGGGCTTCTTGGCACACCAGACGATATCGACGTGCTCGCACCACATTATGAGGCTGCGCTTTACTATCGTCTGCTGCAAAGCTCGATGGGTGAAACGCTCCGCCAGATTGGCCATCGAGACGAGCGATTCCAGAAGCTCAAGGCTGCCGCCGACTGGCTTGCGACAAATTATAGCGACTCCGTGGTCGTTCCCGATCTGGCGGCATCTGCAGGCATGAGCGTCACCTCATTTCACCGGCACTTCAAAGCGATTACCGGATACAGCCCATTGGCCTTTCAACGTCATATACGTCTGCTGGAGGCGCGAAAGCTGCTGACGGCCGGTAACGGTAGCGTATCGCGCGTGGCCTTTGACGTCGGCTACCTCAGCCCTTCTCAATTCAGCCGAGAGTACAAGAGCATGTTTGGAAGCTCGCCGGTCGCAGATTTGCAGCGCTGATCACGCTCTCAAAGCGGTTGCAAAAGGATCCAGCGGTCCATCCTAAAGTCATCAAGTCGACGGAAGGAGTTCCTGTTCGTGGTCTCAGCGCAAACTGCGGTAAACGACCAGTTTATATAGCGTCTGCAGTTACCAAGCCTTCGATGGCTGGATTACAGCAATGGTCTGGTAGTCCTTGACGACGTCTGGCCTCAAACGTCAGTCACTATTTTCACAGTCACGATGCCACAGACATGTATCATCCAGTCGCAGCCTATGGTGGGGCCTTCACCATCTCGGATTGTATTCTAGGAGCCTCTGAGAGAGGACAGCTTGATCGAGGCGGAACTTCTGCAGTCCCGAAACAATCCACCCCAAGGCGGACGAGTGCCTGAGACCGACAAATGACGCGACCACTGCCGGTCGTGGACACCCGCCTGCCACCTAATCTCAACTGGTCACATGATCCGCTGCCCGTGGCTGTCTGGTTTAGAAATTTTCAACGTAGATCCGGCGTGACGGGCCTGGATGCGGCGTCACGATTGAACAGACGCGCCGGCCAGAGGCGCGTCGTGGAACGTGATCTCAAGCTCCAAAACGCGTCGGAAGATCGCGGAGATGCGATCGATATCGATGTCGGGATCGTCACCGGCCTCGTCCACCTTGCGGCGAAGCCAATGTGCCTGATCTACGAAACCGGGATCGGTGTGCAGCCGGACCCAGGTCGCCAAATGAGCATCTTGCAGACGATCCTGATCGACGTTGCGGCTCCAGGTCATATACATCCATTCGGCCGCGAACATCGCGCAGGCAATGTCGGCAAAAGTGCCGTTACGCGCAACCTCCGCCATGCCGCTGTCGAAAGCGATGACCGACCCCGGCAACGGGTAATCAGCGGGTGTAATCCCCCGTTCGAGGAAAACAGCTTCGAAATAGGCGATCTGCTCATTGGCGAGGGCATCGAGGATGGTGATGATCCTGCGCTTATCCTCCATGGTTTCAGCGCGCGTCAGCATGTGCGCGAAGATCGATATCGCCGTCTCTACGAATGCCCCTTCGTAAACGAGATAGGCATCGAATTCGGAGGGTGACAGCACATCGTTTCCGACGGCTCTCACGAAGCGATGGTTCAGCATCGCATCCAGGACATCGGCATTTTCGCTCAAAAGCCTGTCCGTGAGTGTCATCCGCCCAGCCCCTCCGCAACTGCATCCGCGAAAGCCTTCACTCGCTCGATGTCCACGGCGTTCCACCAGACGCCGCCATGCTTCAGCGATGAGGCGACAATGACGCCGCTCGTGCGCTCAAGTATGGCAACGACATTATCCTTCGTGACGCCAGAACCAACGAGCAGCGGCAGATGCGTCGCGCTGCCGACGGTCTCGATCTCCTCGAGCGTGGCGGTGTTGCCCGTTCTCTGACCGGTAGCGATGACGGCATCCACGTCAAAGAAAGCGAGATCGCGGGTTAGTTCCTCAATGGATCGGTCGGCGACGATTGCGTGGCTCCCGTGCTTCACATGACTGTCGGCGAAAACCTTGATATGTTCGGCCCGCAGCAACGATCGATACCGCATTGCCTCAGCCGCCCGCCCTTCCATGAATCCCTCATTGGCGACGTAGGCGTTCGCCCATTGGTTGACCCGGATGAATTTGGCACCGCCGGCCACGGCAATCGCGAAGGCGGGAATCGGCGCATTGGCGAGAACGTTGATGCCGAGCGGAATATCGATCTGACGCGCGATCCGGTCGGTGACCACTGACATGAAACCGGTGGTCTCCGGCCCGATATCATCGGGCTTGGAGAATGGCACATCCCCATGGTTCTCGATGATCAGTCCGTGAAGGCCGCCCTGTTGATATGCCTCCGCATCGCGCATGCACTGGTCGTAAATCGCGTCCATCGACGCGTCCCGATAGCGGGGCGCACCTGGAAACGCCGGGCAATGGACGACGCCGATCGTTGCCTTGTCGCGCCCGAATATTTCCCGTATTGCGCTGGTGTCCCGGTCCGATATCGTCTGCATCTGGTCTTCTCCAAGGTTGTTCATGCGCGCTTACGTAGTCGGCAACATCGCCATCGACGAAACGATCGCCGTCGATGAAATGCCTGCGCGTGGGGCTTCCATACTTGGGCGCCAGCAATCGCGAGACCTCGGTGGAAAGGGCGCCAACCAAGCAGCCGTGCTGTCGCGCACGGGTCTCGACACAACGTTGATCGCCGCTGTCGGCGACGATTTCCGTGCCGACAGCATCACCCGACGCGTCGAGCGGGAGGCGCTGGACGCGAGGCTTCTGCGCATTGAGGGCGGGGCCAGCGATTTTTCCATGGTTCTCGTTACTCCCGATGGCGACAATTCCATCGTAACCACGACGGATTCCGCCCAGAACCTTCCCCTCGACGCCGCCCTAGCAATCATGTCCGGAGCGAAAGCCGGCGACGTTCTGGTGCTCCAAGGCAATTTAAGCGACGCGACGACGCGCAGCCTGCTGGTCGAGGGCAAACGTCTCGGGACGATCAACGCCTTCAATCCATCCCCGGTACGGCCTTTCTTTGCCGCGTTCTGGCCGTTGATCGACATCGCATTCCTCAATGAAGGCGAAGCGGAACTTCTGACCGGACGCCAAGGCGAGGAGGCCATGCGGACACTTGTTGAGGCAGGTGTTTCGACCGCGGTGCTGACGTTGGGCGCCGAAGGCGCTCTGGTCGTGAGCGGTGCCGAAACCGTCAAGGTTCCTGCGAAAGCATGCCCGGTCGTCGATACCACAGGCGCCGGCGACACGTTCATGGCAACCGCGCTGGCTTCCGCCGCATTGCGCGGTGTTACGGTCGATCGCCTGGCGGTCGAACACGCAGCGGAAGCCGCGGCACTGACCGTCAGCCGGCGTGGCACATTTTCCGCTTTTCCGACGCGCATCGAACTCACTGCCATTCTCGCGCAGCGCTAGACTCGACCGGGCTCTGTCAGCCAACCGAGAATGTTCTTCCAGAGCTTGGGATAGCCGTCCCAGGCGCAAAATGCTGGCGACAGCCAGTGCGGACCGATGTCGGATGTCCAGGCAACGGTTCGCCCCTTTCCATGCCCGCCCGTCGCGAGCAGTGGATGGCCGCCCTGATCCGCAGGAAGCCGCGCCAGAAGTGTCGTATCTTTGCGGAGCTCGACCTCGTTGACGCCAAGCAGCAGAGGCCAGGTGCCTTCGAGGCCAGCGAGAATCGGATGGGTGCCTTCGACGATTTCCGCGATCGCACCTTCTGGGATCTCAACACGGTCGTCATAGGGAAGGCAGGTGACGGGCAAAGTGTCTTCCACCGGCGTTTTGCGCCAGCGCGCTTTGCCGTCGATACCTTGGAATGAGAAATAACCGCCGACCATCAGCAGGCCGCCGCCCTTCGCCACCCATTCCTTGATGAGCTTCAGCCTGTTAGGCACCGTCTTCGAGTGCAACCACACCGCCGGCGGTAGAAGAAACGAATTGGCACCGATATCCGACAGGATGATCGCGTCATGGGCGTCCAGCCCGGCCATTTCGAACGGGAATTTTTCGACCGCATCGTGAGCGGTCATATAGGTGAGCTCGAATTCGCTGTCTTTCAAAGCAGCCACTAATGGTTCGGCGCCCAGATGAAACGTGACGCTGCCGAACTGATCGAAGCCCTTGTAATGCGTTGCTGAACTCACCCAGCTTTCGCCGACGAGGAGTACCTTCTTCTTTGTCATGCTCGTTCCGTTCATTGATTGGATGGCGGCGCCTTAGCCCGCACTGGAAAACACGGCTTTCGGATTGGCGCGCATCAGACGCTCGAGCGCTGCATCGTCGAGCCCGTGCCGTTTCAGGCGCGGCAGAAAGTGACGGACGACGAAGGCGTAGCCGTTGCCGCCATAGCGGGTCAGCATTATTTTGACGAACACGTCCTGCGACAGAAGAATGCGGCCGAGATGGCCCGCCTCCGCAAGCCTGACGATGGCCCGGGCGGCATCGTCGTCGCTCGGACACTGAACCTGTTGATCCGCGTAGAAGTAGTCCATGCCGATCATGTCGTACTCGATGAAGGCACCGCGGTCCGCCAACTCGCTTTGATAGGCGAAATCATCATGCGAGGGGTTCATATGGCAGAGAACGGTGTGACGGATGTCGCCCCCCTCCTCTTCCACAATGTCCAGAACGCGGTGCGCGAGACGGTACCAACCCGGCAGGTGCACCATCAGCGGAAGGGCCGTTCGTGCTTGGGCCTGAATCGCGCCGCGCAACGATTTCTCCTCATCCGGCGTGAAGTCCGATGAAACACCGATTTCGCCGATCAGACCGATTTTTGCATCGGTTCGGTCAACACCGTCGACGGCCTCACGCACGATCTTGTCCGCCACGTCCTCAACGCGCATGTCGGCCAGTTCCGGCGGATGCGACGTCTGCAGGTAATAGCCGGACCCCATGACGATGTTGAGCCCCGTCGCCTTGGAGATCCGACGCAGCGCCTTCGGGTCGCGGCCGATTCCGATGCACGTGGGATCCACGACCGTGGCGCCACCCACTGAGACGAACTGCTTCAGTTCCTCCATCGCCAGCGGTTCCTCGTCGAGAGCGATGTTGTGCTTGTTGACGAAAGGGTCCTGGCGCAGCTCCGACAGGATTTCGATGGAGACGGGCATCTCAGCCAAATACTGCCGTTCCGGCTCCGTCGGCGGATTCCACCAGCAGCGGCAGTCGTTGAGGATGTGCTCGTGCATCAGGGTAACGCCAAGCCCATCGGCCGGAATCGCTCCGTCGACAGTCATGACCAGGCCCGACCTCACATGGGCAGGCGAACGCTCGTCGGATGGGCTCATCGGCCTCTCCTTTTGCCGAACCGGAAGTTGGCCGTGAAAATCCGCGTGTTGAGCCAGATTGCGATCAGGATGATCGCACCCGTCACGATCTGGGTGAAGAACGGCGAGATGTGCATCAGGATCAGCCCATTGCCGATCACGGCGATGGTCAGCGTGCCGAGAATGGTGCCGAGGATCGAGCCACGGCCACCCATCAACGACGTTCCACCGAGCACGACGGCGGCGATCACCTGCAACTCGAAGCCGACCGCCGCATTCGAAGAGCCGGAGCCCAGCCGGGCGGCGATCAGGATCCCGGCAATCGCGGAAGCGACGCCTGCGATCATGTAAACCGACGCGATCGACCAGCGTGCAGGCATCCCAACCCGCCGTGCGGCCTCGGCATTGGAACCGACGGCGACCACCTGGCGGCCGTATTTCGTCGCCGTCACAACAATATAGCCGAGCGCGGCAATCACGATGGCGATGATGGCTGGGACCGGAATGCCGGCGAGCGTGCCTCGGCCAATGTAGAAGAAGCCTGGGACGTCGGTGATCGGGATCGAATAGCCTTGCGTCAGATAGAGCGCGATACCGCGAAGTATCGAAAGCCCGGCAAGCGTCACGATAAAGGCGGGAATGCCCTGATAGGCCACGAACCAGCCTTGCATGAACCCGACGACCGCGCCGAACACCAGCATGGCGACGAGGACCAGCGGCCAGGGAAAGCCGGCAGCAAGCAGGATCGCAGCCAGTGCATTGACCAGTGCCACCTGTGAGCCCACCGACAGATCGATGCCGCCGGTGATGATCACAAAGGTCATCGCAACCGCAACGACGAGGATGGGTGCGGCCTGACGAATGACGTTCAGCACATTACCGAGCGTCAGGAACGTGTCCGTCGTGACTGAGAAGAACACAAGACACATGAGAAAGAAGAAGGTGATCGACAGCACTTGCGCGTGCTCGGTCAGGAAATCAGCCATCGCCGACCCCTGGCCGCGTTCGGTATAGGTCGTGCTCATCGGTGGACTCCTTCGCCGACGATCAGTCGGACGAGGTCTTCGAGGCTGGTGTCGTCGATCGCCCGCTCGGCCACTTTCGTCCCCTCGTACATCACGGCGATGCGGTCGCAGACGCGGAACAGATCCTGCAGACGATGGGTGATCAAGATAACGGAGACACCGCGTGCCTTGACCCGGTTGATGAGTGCCAGCACGGCTTCGACTTCGGCAACAGCAAGCGCCGATGTCGGCTCGTCCATGATCAGGACCTTCGGGTTGAACGATGCGGCGCGGGCGATGGCGATCGCCTGGCGTTGACCGCCCGACAGTTGGGCGACCTTAGCGGTCAGCTTCGGAATGCGAATCTCGAGGGCATCGAGCATCTTGCGGCCCTCGGCCAGCATCGTTGCCCGATCCAGAAAAAGCCCCTTGGTCGGCTCGCGTCCGAGAAACAGATTGCCGACGACGTCGATGTGGTCACACAGGCTGAGATCCTGGAACACCATTTCGATATGGCGGCGACGCGCTTCGGCGGGCCCCGTGAAAGACACTTCCTCGCCGTCCATGGCGATAGTGCCGCCGTCGGGGATATACGTTCCGGAAATGACCTTGGTCAGCGTCGACTTGCCGGCCGCGTTGTCGCCGACAAGTCCAAGACATTCGCCGGGATAGAGTGCCAGGTCGACACCGCGCAATGCTTCGACCGAGCCGAAACTCTTGCGGATGCCCGACAACTCGATGCGTGGCGTTGGCCAGTCAGCCCCAGACCGGGAGGGATCACCCCTCCCGGTCCCGGCCGTGGCCAAATCGAGCCCGGTTTCCACCATCACTGGAAGACGGCCCGGTATGGTTCGACGTTCTCTGTGGTGACGATCGTAATCGGCACCGATATTTCGGCATCGACCGTTTCCCCGGCTGTGATCTTGTCGAGCGCCTCGACGGCAGCCGAGCCCATTCCTGCCGGATCTTGCTGGACCACCGCCTGGACGAAGCCCTGGTCGATGCCGCTGATCGCTTGTGCCGTGAGGTCCCAGCCGAACACCTTGACGCTGTCCTGCTTGCCCTGGCTTTCCACAGCGGCGATGGCGCCCAGCAGCGCTGGCTCGCCTGTCGCATAGATAGCCGTCAGGTCGGGATTGGCCGTGATCAGGTTTTCGGCGGCGGAGAGTGCCGTGTCCTGCACATTTTGGCCATCGACGACGCCTGCGATCTCTATTCCTTCGACGCCTTCAAGGCCTGTTTCGAAGCCTTCCTGGCGCACGTTCTGGATGAAGGAGTTGAGGGCACCAACTATACCGAGTTTGGCTGTTCCACCCATGTCCGCCGCGACATAGTCGACGAAGTAAGCGGCCATGTCGGCGCCGGCGGCTGCGTTGTCGACGCCGATCTGTGCTTTCTGGGGACCTTCGGGCAGGATGGCGTCAATGGCGACGACCGGAATGCCGGCTTCAT
The DNA here is from genome assembly GCF_902498825.1 of Rhizobium sp. EC-SD404. Classification (NCBI taxonomy): domain Bacteria; kingdom Pseudomonadati; phylum Pseudomonadota; class Alphaproteobacteria; order Hyphomicrobiales; family Rhizobiaceae; genus Rhizobium; species Rhizobium sp. EC-SD404. The sequence goes on along the minus strand of NZ_LR701458.1, from coordinate 80,488 downwards.
CTGCCTGTTGCACCGCCGGCATGATGCCGTTGACGTCGATAGCCACGACGATCAGACCATCGACGCCCTGCTGGATATAGGTTTCGATCGCGCTGTTCTGCGCGGCCGGGTCATTGTTGGCGTTGAAAATCACAAGCTCTGCGCCGGAGGCGTCGGCAGCTTCCTGGGCGCCTTCGTTCATCTGATTGAAGAAAAGTGCCTGCTGGTTGATCTGTACCAGAGCGTAGGTCTTGGCATCCTGCGCGAGCGCAAAGCTGGACGTGAAGCTGACCATCGCCGTTGTGGCCATGGCAGCAAGGGTAAGGCGTCTTGTCAAATTCATGGTCATTGTTCCTGTCCTCTAGGGTTTGATCGTTGCTAATTTTTATGGTTTCGCGGGCGGTGCAACGGAGTGCCGCCTCACGATTTTGATGGGCAGGAGTTCCTCGCCGTCGAAAGGCTTGTCGTCCTGCCAATTGGTTTCCAGTAGAACTTCGAGCGCGCGGCGGCCAAGATCACGCACCGGCTGCTCGACAGCGGTCAGCGGCGGATTGAAAAGGTGCAGCGGGCCGACATTGTCGAAACCGATCACCGAAACATCGCGCGGGATCGACACGCCAGCGGAAGCAAAAACTTCCATCAAGCCGATCGCAATTTCGTCCGAGCTCGCGAAGATCGCCGTTGCTGGCATGCCTTCCGCAATGAAGCGCCGGGCGGCCGCGCGGCCGTATTCGATCGTGTATTCACCCGAATAGCGCTGCGGCTCGTCGGCCGCGTCGCTCGATCCCCGAAGACCGGCGGCGAGGCCTTCGTAACGACGCTTGGCGCTGATCATCTCTTCACGCCCTCCAATGAAGAGAACGCGCCGGTGCCCATGTTCAGCGAAATGCAAACCCGCGAGCCTGCCGCCTTCGAGGTTGTCGCAAAAAAGCTTGGGCGCAATGGCATTCGGAACGTCTTCGTCGACGACCACGACCTTGCCCGTCCTATTGATCAGGCGCGCAAGTTCACCGTCATCCGGGTGGTTCGTAACGAAGATCAGCCCGTCGACATGATTGCGGGCAATGAGCTCAAGATAGGTGCGTTCGCGTCCGGGCCGGTTCAGCGTCGCATAAAGCGAGACCACCAGACCACGCGCATCGGCCTCGTTTTCGACAGCCGAAACCAGCGTGGCGAAGAAGGGATTGGCGATGTCCGGAACAACGAGCCCGATGGTTTCGGAGCGCCCCAAGCTGAGGCGCCGCGCATGTGGATTGGGCCGATAATTGAGGACGCGGATCGCATCCTCGATCCGGATTCGGGTTGCCGGTGGAAGATCAAGACTGCCGTTCAAGAGACGCGATACGGTTGTGACCGAAACATCGGCCGCGCGGGCAACATCTTTGAGGCTCGGCGGTCTCGTGCCCACGCTCTCACCATTGTAAAGCGGTTTAGTATAGCGGTTTACTAGATGATTAACTCGTAGCGACGCCCTGTCAACGCAAGATTTCAGGCTCGGCTGCAGACCGCCTCGCTTTGGAAGAAGACTTCGAAAAACCGCGTGTCCGGCTGAGAAGCCTTTCAAACAACCGGCTGCTCAATCATTCATCAAGTGGATCGGAACGATCAATATTATCAGGAAATTGAAGAAACCACCGACTGCCCACCTGCCTGTCGTCAATTCTGCAAGTTCGATCAGAGTCGCGTCTCGATGAAGCGTGCATGGCCAAGAAGCTCGTTGTCGAAATTCGCTTTACCAATGATCTGGACCGAAAGCGGCAACCCGTTCGGCGCATTGCCTGCGGGCAGCGTGATGGCTGGCACGCCGAGCGCCGTCCAGAGCTTGTTGAAGATGGCATCGCCCGTTGACGACAAGCCCAGGGGAGCCGTGTCCGGTACGGCCGGGGTGATCAGGACATCGACATTTTCCATGGCATGGGCGAGCGCGTTCCGGGCCTGGCGAATTTGAACCCAGGCGTGCCTGACGTCATCCGGCGATATCTCGAGCCCCGCTTGAACGAACCCCATCGTTTCGGGCGAGAGCGCATCGGGCTGGTGGTGGTATTCCGACAGCGTCGATAGCAGGGAGCCATGCATCATGATGACCCTCTGAGCTTCCATCAGATCCTGGAACGCCGGGGGCAGTTCGAAATACCGACATTCGGCACCGGCCGTTCCCAAACGCTCACCAGCCTCCAGCAGCGTCGTCTGGATGATCGGCGATGCGGCGCTCCATTGCAGGGTCCTGCAGAGTCCAATCCGCGGTGCCATCGGCTCGGCGGCCTCGTTGGAACCCTTGGATGGGTGGCCTGCAAGCACCGCAAAGAGATGGGCAGCATCCGCCACGGAGCGGGCAAATACGCCGATCGTGTCCAGCGTCTCCACGGCTGGCCGTACGCCCGTTCGATCGATCGATCCGAAGCTCGGCTTGAAACCGACGACGCCGCAATAGGCGGCCGGGCGGATGATCGACCCGCCGGTTTGCGTTCCAATCGCCAGCGGCACCATCCCGGCTGCGACAGCAGCCGCGGAGCCGGCAGAGGATCCGCCCGGCGTGTGATCGATGTGCCTTGGATTGCGTGTCGACGTCGGTGCCACACCGGCGAATTCCGTCGTGGTGGTCTTGCCGGCGATGACACCCCCTGCCCTGCGGATCATGGCCACCACCGTGGCATCGCGCCTCGGCTGGAAGTCTTCATAAATTGGAGAGCCGTACTCGGTGGGCATATCGACCGTGTCGAAGATATCCTTGATACCGATCGGCACACCCTTAAGCGGGCCTGCCCAGCCCTCTCGATCGACTCGTTGCGCCTGATTCAGGAAATGGTCCCTGTCGAAGTAAACAAAGGCGCCGATCGTTGGCTCCAACGTCTCGATGCGCTCCAGACAGGATCGAGCAAGCGCTTCTGCGCTTAAGCGTCCGGATTCGATAAGAGCATGAGCTTCCAACGCGCCCAATTCATATGCCTCTTTGTCCATGCCGTCATTCTCCTGCAGGGCTTTGGATGGGCTTCTTGACACGCTGACTGTATCGCTGTGCGAGCGAGGCGCATACGAAGAGCTGCATCTGGTGAAAGAGCATCAGGGGCAACACGATCAAGCTGACGGGCGTGCCGGCAAACACGATGTTGGCGATTGGAATCCCCGTTGCGATGCTCTTCGTCGACCCACAGAATTGCACCACCACGGCTTCGCGCTGCTGCAATCCGGAAGTCTTGGCGATCAGCATCGCCATTGTCAGGATCGTGGCGAGGAGCAGCGCTTCGATCACCAGCACCGTGCCAAGAATGGACAGATCGATCCGCTGCCAGACACCGGCGACCATGCCGGCACTGAACGCCGAATAGACGATCAGCAGGATCGACCCGCGATCGACCACGAGGCTGAGCATGGGGCGTTTCGCGATCCACCCGCCCAATAGTGGGCGCATTGCCTGACCCAGCGCAAATGGAAGAAGTATCTGCATGGCGATGTTGATGACCGTGTCGCTGCTCACCCCGCCCGACGATCGCAAGAGAAGAGCGGCCAGAAGCGGTGTGAGGACGACGCCCACGATGTTGGAGAGCGATGCGGCACAGATCGCGGCACCGACGTCGCCATTGGACAGCGACGTGAAGGCGATGGACGATTGTACGGTCGACGGCAGGATCGCCAGGAAGAGAAATCCAATCACCAGTTCCTCGGGCAGGTGCCCTGCGATTATGGTAACGATCAGGAGGCCAAGCAACGGAAAGACCGCGTAGGTCATAGCGAGCACCAGAGACTGGAGACGCCAGTTGCGCAGCCCCCTTCCGATATCGCCCGGATCGAGCTTCAGTCCGTAGACAAAGAACAACAGACATACGGCTGCATAAGCCGCGTTGCCGACAAGGAACGCGCCATAACCGGTCGCCGGCATCAGGGCCGCGAGGATTACTGTCCCGATCAGCATGAGCATGAACGGATCAAGGCCGAGTCTACGCAAAATTTGCATCATAGATTCCGATGGTGGCTCCAAACGATCGAAGCCGCCATGCCGCGGCGCGCTTGAGCGATCGTCAGTTCAGCGCAACGGCTGGGAGCCAGGTGGATAGGGACGGCACCGCGATCAGAAGTACCGTGAACGCAAGGATCGCAATCAGAAACGGCATGTTGGCGCGGATGATCCGGATCTGATCGGCGTTCGCGATGCGACTGACGATGATGACGGACATGGCAAGCGGCGGCGTCAACTGTCCGATGACCACGGCCATCACCATCAGCGTGCCGAAATGGATGAGGTCGATGTCGAATGCCAGGAGCGCTGGCAGAACGACCGGCACAAAAACCGGAATAAGCGGATCAAGGAACATGCCCGCGATGATCGCCAGAGCCATAAGGAAGAGGATTTTCAGGAAAAGCCCGTCGCCGAAGCTGACCAGCGAAATCAGGTCGCCCAACGCCTGCGGCACATGGGCGCTCGACAGGCTCGCACCGAACGCTGCCGAGAGACTGACGATGAGCAGCAGTTCGCCCGTCGTCTGAACAGCAGAGGCGAAGACCCGATAGACCTGTTTCCAGTTCAGGGACCGGTAGACGGCGACCGAAAGAAAGAGCGCATAGGCAACACCGAACGCGCCGCCTTCCGATGGCGTAAAAACACCTGCAACGAGGCCGCCGACGATGATGGCGGGCATGCCGAAAGCGAGCAGCGCACCGCGCCCGCTTCTGCCGATCTCGCCCCACGAAAACGCGCCATGCGTCTTCCAACCCTGGCGCCGTGCGAGAAAGGCAACAACCAGCATGAAAACGACACCCAGGAGAATGCCGGGAATGAGACCGGCCAGAAACAGCGCGCCGAGCGACGTTCCCGTGACGGCAGAGTACAGGATCATGGGCGAGCTTGGCGGGATCAAGGGTCCGATGCCGGACGAAGACGCGCTGACGGCAGCGGCCACTTCGGCCGGATAGCCTTCCTTCTTCATCGCCGGGATGATGACCGATCCGGATCCGGCCAGATCGGCGGACGACGAACCGACCATGCCGCCGAAGAACATGCTGGACAGAACGTTGACGTGAGCGAGACCACCCCTCATCCACCCAACAAGCGATCGCGCGAAATCGAAAAGCCTGCCCGACAGGCCGCCGGCGTTCATCAAGGCTCCGGCCAGCACGAACAGCGGCAACGAGAGAAGTGTGAAGGTGCTCATACCGGAGATCATCGACTGCGGGATCATCATCGACCACTGACCACCCAGAAGGAATGCCAAGGCGACGGCCGCGAGCAACGCCGAGATCATCGGGACGCCCAAACCGAGCAGGGCAAGCAGAAGGCCGATCGATGTGAGCGCCCCGGTCATCGAATTCTCCAAAAAAAATTGCGTGCGATTAAGGGAGCCGTCGTCTCAGCGGCGGCGAAGCGTGCGTAGAGCGTCGAGGGCGAAGGCGAGCGCAACGAGCGCCGATCCGACGACCATTGCCGACATGAACCACCCCTTTTCCAGCCGCAGATAGATGGTCCGATCGGCGCCGAAGAGGTTCACGAGCTTGAATGCGGCAATTGCCAGCATGCCGAAGGCCGCGACCGAAACGAGGTCGCCGACCAGCTTGATGTAACTGCGGGTCGACGGGGAAAAGCGCGAGACGAAGAAGTCGATCCGGATGATGTCGCGTCGACGCACCGACAGAAACATGCCGCACATCGTGAGCCACGGTACCAGCGCGATCACCAGCTCGTCGCCCCAGATGTAGGTCACGCCCAGAAGGTAACGCATTGACGCGTTGAGGAAGATCAGGCCGACGATCGCCACGAGGACCGCGACACCGATGGCTTCTACGGTGCCGTTGATGATCCGATCATGCGCCGGCATTCCATCGTCGGGGTAAGCGACGTCGGTTTCCTGGGCGATGCGGTTGATGTCCTCGGCCAGTCTGTCCATCGGCAGCGGTTCGACCAAGGGTTCCGCCGAGGCTCGACCGTCGTGAAGGATAGGCATCGTCATCGGTTCGCTCCAACTCATGGGGATCGCCGGCGCCTTTTGGCACCGGCATTCCTTCGACGGTCGTTACTGCTGTGCGCTGGCGACGACCATGTCGACGAACTCTTGACCGGCGATGCCGCCGATCGCTTCCCATACGGGCGTAGATGCTTCAACGAATGCATCACGGTCGATCTCGTTGACGGCGATGTCTCCCGATGAGGTCAGTTCCTCGAGCAGCTTGATGTCGGCTTCCGTACCCAGCTGGCGCGTGTATTCGGCGGCCTCCTGAGCGGCTTCCTTCACCGCGGCCTGCTGTTCGGGTGTGAGCGCATCGTATTTGGCGGCATTCATCACCAACGTGACGGGCGTATAGACGTGGTTCGAGATGGACAGGAATTCCTGCACTTCCTCGAAGGACCGGGCCGTGATGTCTGCGAGCGGATTTTCCTGACCGTCGACGGTGCCGCTTTGAAGGGCGAGATAAAGCTCGCCGAGATTCATGCTGACCGGGGACGCGCCAAACGTCTGGAACGTCAGCACGCGCGTTTCGCTGCCGGGAACGCGCAAACGGACTCCTTCGAGATCGGCCGGGACCGCCACGGGGCGGACATTGTTGGTGATCTGACGGAAGCCGAGCTCACCGAATGCCAGAACTTCCAGGCCTGCCGCATCGCGCATCGATGCCCGCAGAGCCTCGCCGACCTCGCCATCGAGCATCCGCGCGACGTCGTTGCGGTCGCCGATCAGGAACGGCATGTCGAACATCGCCCATTTGGGATCGAGTTGGACGGCATCCGAACCGAGCGGATAGACATCGATCTGGCCCGAACGAACCATCTGCATGTGCACGACCTCGTCGCCGAGGGCCTGGGTATGGAAAAACTCGTGAGAGAAGTCGTCGCCGAGTGCGGTTTCGAGGTTTTCCCCGAAACGCTGCGCCATCTGCATGTCGAGGCCGGCAAGCGGGTTTTCGCCCGAGATGCGAAGCGCAAACGGCTCGGCAAAGGCAAGCTGCGAAGCAAGCGTGGCAGCAGAAAGTGCTGCCGTTGCGGCGAGTATCCTGGCTGTCTTGTAGATCATGTCTGTTCCCCTGTTATTTATTTGGAATTGACCGCTTATTCCGGTCGAATGAGCGTGTCTTTGAGCACGTCTCTGTTCAGCGTCACTCCGAACCCAGGACGCTCCGGCACATGGACCCGGCCATCGATTGGCTCGGGTGCATCGGTGAAAATCGCCTGTTCCAGCTGTTCGACGCCGAGGTGGCACTCGACGAGCGTTCCGTTGCGGAAGCCGGCCACGTGGTGAAGGCAGTAGATGCCGCCGCCACCAGCGTCGGAGAGCGGGCGATTGTAGATTTGGGCGAGATGCGCGACGCGGCGCGTCTCGGTCATGCCGCCGTTGTACATGCTGTTGGGCATGAAGATGTCGAGCGCATCGTGCTCGATCCATTCCCGGAACTGCCGTGAATGGCCGTCCATTTGACCAGCCGAAAGAGGGATGGTCGTGCGCTTGCGCAGCATGGCCAGATCGCGCGCATCGTTGTTGCGGATCGGATCCTCGAACCAGGCGATGTTGTAGTCTTCGACGAGGCGGCAGAGCTGCGTTGCGTATTCGAGGCTGGGGTTCTCATTGCCGTCGAGCGCGAGAATGAGCGTGTCGCCCAATGCCTCGCGCACATATTTCACGCGCATGGCGTCTTCGAGCAGACCGCCCTTCGCGACACCGACCAGCATCTTCAGCCGGGTATGCCCCTTGGCCATCAGCTGACGACCGAGTTCGACCAGCTGGTCGGGGTCGTAGACAGGAAAACCGTAGGTGACATAGGCGTCGGCGTAGGTTTTGTGACCGCCGAGAAGCTGGGCGACGCTGCGCCCCGACGCCTGACCGATGATGTCCCAACAGGCCAGATCCACGCAGGCAAGCGCTGCGAGGTTGATGCCCGACATGCGGCCGCGTTCGCTGACGATCGGCTCCAGCCGCGCGTGAATTGCTTCGAGATCGCGCGGATCCATTCCCTTGATCGCCTGGACGAGATGATTGGTGACGGCCGAAGCGATGGCGTGCGGCAGGAACCGGGCACTCATGCCGACACCCACGAATCCATCGTCCGTCTCCAGCTCGCAGATGACGCGGGTGCTGTCGCCGGCAGGCGTGTTGGTCAGAGGAAGGCGGAGATCGAGCGCATGCACGCTCGTCCTGGCATCGATAATTCTCACGGAAAGACCTTCTTGGGCTGCTGCAACGAACGTAATCTGCAAAACGAATTATGAATTCATTTTGCGTCGCAGCATGAACTTGGTCAATCCATGGGCATGCGCAAAGATTCGGCAAATACCGGTTCAGCCTGCTCGTCTGGCGATCAAGCGCCTGCTTCGACGGCATGGAACACGCAGCAGTGAGTACGCGTGGAACGTCGCAACTGAGTTGGATATTTGGGGGTGATCAGCCTTCAAGCGCGATGCAGGATCTGCTCGTGGTCCTGGTTGCGCAGCCAGTCGCCAACGGTCGAGAGTGTGTTCGCGAGATGCGAGCGAAGGATTGCCGCCAATCGTTGGGCATCGCGGCTGCTCAACGCCGCCAGTATCTCGTCGTGCTCCCGCACGGCTTCTGCCCAACGGGTGGGCGAGATGTTGGCGTGATACCGCGCGGCCATCAGGCGCGTGGAAAGGCCTCGATAGAGCGTCTGCAGCATCTCGTTGCGCGTCGCGATGAACAGCGCCTGATGGATCTGCTGGTTGAGTGCGAAATAGGGTTGAAGCTCCCCTGCCCGGAAATGCGACACCATGCGCAAATGCAGGTCGGTGATCGAATCGATCTCTTCATCTGATACGTGCTTTGCGGCAATCTCTCCGCAAAGACCTTCCAGTGCTTCCATGATCGGCGCGACTTCGTGGAGCTCCTCGATCGTCAGTGCGTGTACGATCGCTCCCCGGTTTGGTAACAATCGGACCAGACCCTCGGACGCCAAAACCTTCAGCGCCTCGCGCAACGGCGTCCTCGACACACCGAAACGCTCGCAAAGTTCACGCTCGGGAATCTTGCGACCCGGCGCCAGCGTGCCCTCCACGATCATCTGTCTCAAATGATCGATCAACTGAACATGCAGGGAGGGTCGGCTCAAAATCGATTGTGGCTCGGTCAGCATCACATGTTCCGGTTGCCTGGTGATCTTACGCATCGCTAGGCACAAGGTCCATAATAATGAATTCATTTCATTGCCGCGGCATCCACCTCGAAAATGAATGCTGTGCAAGGGAAATGGCGATCTAGCTTATGCGCTTCACTGAGCAAGCGCGGTTCAGCCGTCAGCCTCACGCCCCGAGCGCATAGTAGGTCCAAGTTGAACGACGCGAAAAAATCTCTCTGATAGATGGCCAAGTTTGCCTGCAATTCTCGCAACTCAATTCAGAGCGCAATAGCGTAGACGTAGTTCTCCGTTTCATCGTTCTCGGCCCGCCAGCCGCCGATTGTCCTCGATGGTGCGATTTCGCCGCCGATCACGTGTCGCCGATAAGCAGCACTGAGAAACGCCGAGTTTGCGCTTCAGCCCGATCAATTTGGAAGACTAACAACGGCAGAACCCGACCCGATTTTGGACGTTCGATACACCCCTTATTTGACACGAAAGCGGACATCGCTCTCTGGCTAGAGGTCGAAATGCCGAACTGCTTGCTTGGAAAACGCAGCTGCAAAACTCGCGCATGATGATGTTTAAGTCCACATTCTTCCCGCTGATCTGACGACCTGGAGTGGACGCGGCACCTAGGTGCCTATTTTGATCAGTCAGCCTGCCCCCGCGGAGGCCATTGGGAGATTTATTGAATGTCGGAAGCCTATCATTCTGGTCTGAGCCAGGCTCAGATCGCGCACTTTATCGAACATGGATATATCAAGCTCGAAGGTGCCTTCGATAGCGAGCTGGCCTCACAAGGGCGTGCCGAGCTTTGGAAGGCAATGGGTCTCTCACCTGACGCACCGGAGACATGGAAGCAGCCTGTTATCCGCTTGGGCTTCATGACGGGCAAGCCTTTTGTAGACGCTGCCAACACCCCGGTCCTGCACGGTTCGTATGATGCGCTGGTCGGCGAGGGTCAGTGGTTGAGGCCCAATGGTTTGGGCAGTTTCCCGGTGCGCTTTCCGTCGCCAAACGATCCGGGTGATGCGGGATGGCACGTCGATGCTAGCTTTGGTAACGACAACCCTGATTTCATGCAGTGGCGGGTCAATGTGAAAAGCAGCGGCCGCGCCCTGCTCATGCTGTTCCTTTTCTCCGATGTCGGGGAATTGGATGCGCCCACCAAAATCAGGAAAGGGTCGCACCGCGCCATCGCAACACAGTTGCTGCCGGCTGGAGAAGGCGGTCTTACGCTTGGCGAACTGGCCGCTGATGGCTTCAATTCGACAGCCGACTGCGAAGAAGGGCTGGCCACCGGACAAGCTGGGACGGTTTATCTCTGCCACCCTTTCCTCGTCCATTCCGCACAACCGCATCAAGGTACCAGACCTCGTTTCATGGCCCAACCTCCGCTCCTGCCGAAAGGTGAGTTCGACCCGTCGCTACCACCGTCTGCGGTGCAAATAGCCATTCATGCCCTCGCCCCAGCCATGCTCCATGCTGGCGATGATGCGTGAGGCAATGCCCGATCCACTCTGAAGGTTCTCGGCCGCAATCCCGGAAAGGGCGACACTACGAACCTCGAAGCCGGATGCCTCCCAGGCGTCGCGCGTGACACCGAGCATCGCGGTTTTTCCCGTTCAAGCCCGGCCGACAACGATGCCGATACCTCGCGCATCGGTGACATATGTGAGTGCATCGGCCTGCTCGTTCGACAGAGACAGGCAGGCGTTTGTGAACGAGGACAGCACAGCAGAATCGTTTCGACAATTTTCCCTAGCACTCAAACGTCATGGCGCTGACAAAATGCAGAACGGGTCCAAGGCAGCGTAAGATCAATTTCTGGAAAACGTCGTCCTGAAACGTCGATGAGCTGTGCAGCCACCGGCGGCACAGCCCAGTTCTCTTTCCAATGACAATAACTGGTCGTCAGCGAGAGACGAGCGTCTGGCCCATTTAAGCCAGACGCCTTGTGTGTGTGACGGTTCAGCGGACGCCGGCTACACCGTCAGCTTTTGAGGCTGTCAATGCGTGCTGTTCGACAACCGCAGAGACGACGACACCGGCGACGAGGGCCCAGAACGGAGCGCTGATGCCGAGCAGCGTGGTGTTGGAGAGCGACACGGCGAGCGCGACGAAAGCGCCGGTCTGGTTGCCGAGTGACCGTCCGAACGCGTTCTGAAGCGCGGCAAGAAGCACGCCGATCATCGCAAGACCGGCGACCGTTCCGATCAGCGCTCCGGGCAGTGACATGACGATCGGCACGGCGGCGCCGGCCACGATGCCGAAGGAGCCGAATAGAATGCCGTTGACCACGGTCGCAGCATAGCGCCCTTCCTTGTTCTCGCCGGCCTGCTCGGAGGAGCAGATCGCCGTCATCGGGCCGGCGATGTTGGCATTGTGGCCACCAAGCAAGCCTGCCGCCACGCCCCCGACACCCGAGATCACCGTCATCATGTTGATCGGCGGCTTGTAGCCTTCGGCCATCAGCACACCGGTCGCCTGCGCATTTTCGGCGCCGATGACGAGCAGTGCCAGCGGCACGGCAATCGCCAGGAAGGCGTCGAAGGTGAAGGTGGGCGCGGTGAATTCCGGGAAGACGAAGGCAATGTCGGTCGCGGCGCCACCGACAGAACCGGTCGCAAAGGCGGCGATGAGGCCGGCGACGAGTGCCGCAAGCACGGGTGGGATGGTCTTCGTCATGCGCATCGACACGAAGAAGGCGATGATTGCTGCGCCGGCGATCAGCGGTGCGGTGCCGAGCGAGCCGACGGCCCCGGTCGCAAAGCGCATCAGCGCACCGGCGATCATTGCCATGACGATCGGCATGGGGATCCAGCGCATGACCTTGCCGATCAGGCCGGAAATGCCGAGGATGAACACGATCACACCGGCCATGATGAAGGCGCCGACCGCCTGATCGAAGGAGAAGGTGGCGAGCGAACCGGCAACCAGCGCGGCGCCGGGGATCGAATAGGCGCCGGTGACCGGCTGCTTGTAGCGCAATGCCAGGAACAGGCTGATCAGCCCGCCGAGGAAATAGATGGCGAACAGCCAAGCGACGGTCTGGCCGTTGGTCAGGCCGCCGTCATTGGCGGCGCCGATCACGATCAGGGCCGGGCCGGAGCAACCGAAGATCGCGGCGACGAGGCCGGCACTGAACGACTTCACCGTCAGATGCTTCGGCAAGTCGCGCAGTCCGGAGGCAAAGCCGGGTGCCGGTTCTATGATGTGTCTTGTTTCCGTATTCATTGAAAAAATTCCTCCCGTGGGGGCCGCGTCCCCTGGTGCGGCCCGGTGAAAAAATGCCGGCCCTCCTCGCGGGGCCCGGCCTTGACGTCAGCGACCGACGAAGACGGCGGCCCGTTTTTCGTGGAAGGCGTTGACCCCTTCGCGGAAATCATCGGACTGGCGCAGGCGGCTGTAGCTGTGGCCTTCCAGTTCGATCGCGGTGGTGAGCAGCGCATCGTCGGTATCGTTCAAGAGCTTCTTGGCCGTGCGCTGGGCGATCGGCGAGAAGGCGATCAGTTCGTCGACGAGCGCATCGACTGCGGTCTCGAGATCGGCGTCGGCGACGACATCCGAGGCAATGCCCCAGTCGTAGGCCTGCTTGCCGGTGATGCGCATGGAGCGCATGACGATGTTCTTGGTGCGCGTGACGCCGACCATCTTCTGCAGGCGTGCCGAGCCACCGGAGCCGGGGATCTGGCCGAGCTTCTGCTCCGGCAGCGCATAGCGCGTCGTGTCGGTTGCGATGCGGAAGTCGCAGGCGAGCGACAGTTCGAAACCGACGCCGAAGCAATAGCCGCGATTGGCGGCAATCACCGGCTTGGAGCAGCGTGCAGGCGCCGCGATGTTCCAGGCGAGCTTCGAGACATGCTCGGGAGTCGCTTCGAGGAAGCCCTTGATGTTGCCACCCGAGGAGAAGTGCTCCCCTGCACCGGTAACCACGATGATACGGACGCGGTCATCCTCATCGAGCGCCTCGAAGACGAGACGAAGCTGGTCGCGTGCCAGCATGGAGACGACGTTGTAGGGCGGCCGGTCCAGAGTGATGTCGGCACGTTGGCGCTCGGCGTCGATGACGACTGTGAAGCCATCGAGGTCGGCGAGACGCTTGTCGTCGAAAGTGGCTTTCTCTGCCATGTCGGAAGTCCTTCTGCTCAGCAGGCGGTGTGCTTATTGATGTTCGGGAGTGCGTTGTTCTTCGCGGTAATCGCCGGCAACCAGCATGCGGCGCAGGATCTTGCCGACCGGCGATTTCGGGATGTCCTCGACGAAGACGATGCGGCGGGGTCGACGAAAATTGGCGAGGCCGGAGGTCTTGCAATGCAGGTCGAGTTCTTCGGCCGTCACGCTGCCGCGCCGCTTGACGAAGGCGGTGACGATCTTGCCCCAGCGTTCATCCGGAAGGCCGACGACGGCGACTTCGGCGACATTGTCATGCAGCGACAGGCAGCTCTCGACCTCGACCGGCGATACGTTTTCGCCGCCGGTAATGATCATGTCGTCGGCACGGCCCGTGACGAAGAGATCGCCGTCTTCGTCGAAGAAGCCGGTGTCGCCGGTAAAGTACCAGCCCTTGCGCAAGGCTTTTGCGGTTGCGTCGGGCCGGTTCCAGTATCCTTCGAAGGCTTCGTCGCTCTTGGCGAGCGCGATGATCTCGCCTTCCTCGCCGGGTACGGCAAGCTCATCGGGATCGGCCGCGTTCAGTTTGGCGACACGGATCATCTGATTGATGCCGGCACGTCCCGCAGAGCCAGGCTTGGCCGCCGCCTTCTGCTCGATGCTGAACGTGTAGATCTCGGACGAGCCGTAGTGGTTCACGAACAGTTCGGGCTTGAAGGCGTCGTCGAGCTTGCGCAGAAGCCCGTTCGTCATCGAGGCACCCGCATAGCCAAGCTTGGTGACCGACTTCACGCGCTCGGGAGAGAAGCCTTCGTGATGGATCACGTCGTGATAGAGCGTGGGGACGAGATAGAGATTGGTGATCGCCTCGGCCTCGATGAGATCGATGGCTTTTCCGGCATCGAAGCGCGGCAGGCAGATGAAGGCGCCGCCGGTCAGCGAGGACGCGATGAGCGAGCGCACGCCCATCGTGTGGTAGAGCGGCATGACGCCGAGTGTGCGTTCGCCGTGGCGATAGAGGTTCTGCGCCACATGGGCGAGCGCTCCGGCCCGTTCGGCACGATGGCGGCGCGGCACGCCCTTGGGCTTCGACGTCGTGCCGGACGTGTAGAGCATCAGCGACCAGTCTTCCGCCGATGCCTGAGGCACTGCGAGTGGTGCTTTGCCCTGCATCAGCGCAGCCAGCTCGATGGCGGACTTGCGGATGAGGCCGGCAGCTTTGGCGGACGTTGCGACGGCGTCTTCGGTGACTTCCTCGTAAAACACCGCCATGGCACCGGAATCCTCGACCCCGTGATCGACCTCGTCAGCTTTCACGCGCCAGTTGAGTGGCGTGACGATGATGCCGGCGAACTGACAGGCCCAGTGCAGCGAGGCATTCTCCCAGCGGTTCTGCATCGCCGTCAGCACGTGGTCGCCGCGCGTCAGGCCCATCTCGTCTAGCCCGGCGACGAGCGCCGAAATACGCGTATACCATTCGGCATAGGTCAGTCGCGTGGCGCCATCGACGATGGCGAGCGCCTGCGGATCGCGATCCACGCTCGCCACGAAACTCGTTCCCAGATCAAACATTGCTCTTGGCCTCCCTCCGGATTTCATCGAGGGCCGAAAGCGCGGCCTCCACGATCGTCACGTATCCGGTGCACCGGCAGAGGTGACCAGAAAGATGGTCGCGCACCTCGTCGCGTCCGGCGTCGGGCCGTGCGCTGATCAGCGCATCGAGCGACATCAGGATGCCGGGCGTGCAGAAGCCACATTGAAGGCCGTGGTGCCGCTTGAACGCGGCCTGAAGCGGCGAGAGCTGGCCTTCGCCGGGCGACAGCGCCTCGACGGTGCGGATGTCGGCTCCTTCCGCCTGGACGGCGAGCAGCAGGCAGGCGCGTGCCGGTGCGCCATCGACCTGGATCGTGCACGCTCCGCAGACGCCGTGCTCGCAGCCGACATGGGTGCCGGTCATGCCGATCTCATGGCGGATGAAGTCGCTCAGAAGCGTCCGGCTTTCCGCATCGGCTCTGACAGGCAGACCGTTGAGGTGGAATGTAACGGTCTTCTTCTCGTGGGCATTCAGGCGAGACATGCGGCAGCCTCCTCAATGGTGCGACGACCCAGACGCCTGACGAGTTCGCGCCGATAGCGGGCCGAGGCGTGGATGTCGTCGCGGGCGTTCAGGTCCCAGGCGATCTCGTTCAGGGCATCGTCCAGGCCGGAATCGCTTGGCAACGGCACGTCGAAACGTCGAGGGCGATCGTCGACGCCGGCCACGGCGATGGATGCGGCCCGCTCGGTCACCACTGCAGCCACAGCCGTAATGGCGAAATCGCCGTGGCGCCGGCCGATTTCGTTGAAGCCGTACCCGGTGCCCACAGCGCGGGCGGGGAACGACACCGCCTCGATCATCTCGCCCTCGGCCAGTTCGGTCGCCATCATGCCGAGGAAGAAATCTTCGGCACTGACAGTGCGCTTCTTGCGCTTGGTGCGCAGATGCACGCTTCCCTGAAGTGCGATGAGCGACAGCGGCAGCTCCGCGCTCGGATCGGCATGGGCGAGCGAGCCGCAGACCGTTCCGCGCGCCCGGGTCTGCACATGGCCGAGCCACGGCAACGCCATCGCCACCAGCGGCAACCGGTCGGCAAGATCCGGCCACGCTTCGAGCTTTGCCTGGCGCACGCCGGCGCCGATCAGAATATCGCCGCCGCTTCGCTCTATCTTCTGCAGCACCTCGATGCGCATGATGTCGACGAGGACTGCAGGACGGGCGAGGCGCATGTTCAGCATGGGCACCAGCGACTGGCCACCTGCGATGACGCGCGCGTCGCCGCCTGCCTCTTGCAGCGCATCCAGAGCCTCATCGAGCGTTGCGGCCTGCAGGTAATCGAAAGCTGCGGGTTTCATGCGCGCCTCCCCAGAAGAGATCGGAGCCGCGCCCAAAGGCCGATCGACGGTGTATCGGCGGCCTTGTCGCGGCCCGCGTAGCGGGCGAGCGACTGGAAGAACTGGCCGATGACCACCCGCGCCGCACCGTCGAGCAGGCGTCCGCCAATGGAAGCGACCTTGCCGCCAATGCCGGCTTCGTAGCTGTAGGAAACACGGGTGCCGTTTTCCGTTGCGATCAGCGTGATGCGGCCCTGCCCTCGTCCGGACCCGAGCGCGCCTTCCGTGCCGCCGGAAAGCGTCACCGCTTCCGGCTCGACCATGTCGGACAGTTCGATGTCGGCGCGGTAGCGTCCCTTGACGGGGCCAACCCCCAAGGTGACGTCGGCGCGGAAATGTGTGTCGGAAATCTTCTCGACCTTGTGGGCGCCGGGAATGATCGCTTCCAGCGTCTTTGGATCGAGCAGCATCGCCCAGATCTCTTCGCGGGTGGCGGAAACCTCGGCCGACCCTTCGCCGGACAGTGCGCGTTCGCCCTCGCGCGCCTTCAGCGGCTTGACCTCGCGTCTGGGCCGTGCGGATGGCTTCTCGTCGGCATGGATGAGCGCCGAGATCTTGCTCGGCGACAGCGGCAGCGTCAGGTCCTCGACGCCTGTCGCATCGGCGATGGCGTTGGCGATGCATGCCGGCGTCGACATGCAGTTGCCCTCGCCGACCCCTTTTGCGCCAAGCGGCGTGAAGGGCGAAGGGCTCTCGAAGTGAAGGATCACCGGCTCCGGTGTCTCCATCACGGTCGGGATCAGATAGTCAGCGAGTGTTCCAGTCAGGAAAGACCCGTCGGCGCCGTAGGCATATTCTTCGTAGAGCGCGGCGCCCACTGCCTGGGCAAAGCCCCCACGGACCTGGCCGTCCACCATGCCCGGATGCAGGATAGTGCCGCAATCGTGCATGGTCACGTATTTGTCGATGCGCGCCACGCCCGTATCGCGGTCGATTTCCACGCCACAGAAATCGAAGATGAAGCCGTGGCAGAGCGACGAATTGATACCGTCTTCGGCTGTTGGGGCCGCCAGCTCATCGGGCGTCCAGAAGACGGTTTCCCGGATGGTCTGGCCGGTGCCTGCCGGCACGGTGCCCGGCGCCCAGTGGCTCGCTGCCGCGACACGCGCGAAAGAGACTGAGTTGTCGGGATTGCCACGGTCGAATACCTTGCCGTTGGCGAATTCGACCTGCTCGGCGGCAACGTTCAGCTGTGCGGCCGCGATGGTGGCCAATCTACCGCGCAGCCGGTCAGCCGCGAGCCTTGCGGTTCCGGCAACGGCTGGTGCGAAACGGCTGGCATAATTGCCCGAGGCGATCGACCAGGCGTCGCGATTGGTATCGAGTTCAGTGTTAACCCTGACGGCGCCGAGCGGGAGGCCTAGCCGGTCGGCGACCACTTGGGCGAGCACCGTGCGGTGGCCCTGCCCTTGCGGCACCGAGGCGACCTTGACGGTGACCGAGCCGAGCGGATCGATGCCGACCGTCGCCACGGCCTGCGCCCCGTTCTTCGGTCCGGCCTTGGCGCGCGCTTCCGGCGTCAGCACGGTGGTGATGTAGCCCATGTTCGAGACGCTCGGCTCCACCGCCGCGGTGAAGCCGATGCCGTACAGCCGGCCTTCGGCGCGGGCTGCCTTACGCTTCGCGATCAGTTCATCGAGACCGCCTTCGTTGACGGCACGGTCGAGGGCAGCTGCGTAATCGCCGGAGTCCAGGAGCGCGCCGGTCGCGGTGCGATAGGGAAAGGCGTCGCCAGGCACGAGGTTCTTGCGGATCACATCAAGCCGGTCGAGCCCCAGTTCGTCGGCGATCTTGTGGAGGAGCCGCTCCAGCGGAAAATAGATCTGAGGGCCGCCGAAGCCCCTGTTGAGGCCGGTCGGTGTCTTGTTTGTCAGAACGACCCGGTTGCGGATGGCGACATTGTCGATTGCGTAGGCGCCGGTCATGTTGCCATGCATGCGGTAGAGCGTCGCCGGCTCCGGCGCCCGCAGATGCGCGCCGCAATCCTCGATCTGATCCCAGGAGAGCGCCGTGATCCGGCCGTCCGGCTCCACCGCCGCTTCAAGTGTCGTCACCCGGTTGGTCGCTGAGACAGACGCGGTCAGGTGCTCCAGGCGATCCTCGATCCATTTGACGGGCCGATCGGCGACGCGTGCGGCGATGGCAACGAGCACCACATAGGGAAAGACGCCCTGCTTGACGCCGAAAGAGCCGCCGGAATCCGGCGGGGTGCGCAGACGCATGCGGTTGCCGGGCACTTTCAGCGCACGCGAGAGAACCGCATGGATTGAAAACGGTCCCTGGAAGTTCGCCATGACGTCATAGGCATCTTCGCCGGGGTCGTATTCGGCGATCACGCCATAGGTTTCGATGGGCGTGCAGGAATTGCGCGGATAGGCCGTGGTGATCGAAATGCGATGTGCGGCGGCCTCGAAGGCTGCCTCGGGATCGCCGTAGCGAAACGAACGCTCATTGATCAGGTTCGTGCCGAGAGACGGATGGAGTACGGGCGCTTCGTCGGCAAGCGCCGCGCGCGGATCGATCACCGGCGATAGCGTTTCGTAGGTGACCTCCACGAGATCCAGCGCGTCCTCGGCGATATAGCGGCTTTCCGCGACCACGAGCACGACGGGCTCGCCGACATAACGGACGCGGTCGCGCGCCATCGGCCAACATTCCACATCGGCCTTCACGCCGACGACGAGGCTGTTGGTCAGGCTCGCGACGTCCTCACCGGTCAGAACCGCGTAGACGCCTGAATGGGCCCTGGCCTTGTCGATGTCGATGGCGCGGATTTCGGCATGGGCGTGCGGCGAGCGCAGGAAAGCGGCGTATGCCGTGTCGCGGCGCGTCGGCAGATCGTCGATAAAGCGCCCGCGGCCTTTGAGAAGGCTCGCATCCTCGACACGTTCGACGGACTGTCCGACGAGGCTTTGCGGCCTCGTTTGCTCGTTCATGGCGTCTCCTCCCTGGTGCATGCGTTGGAAGCAGCACCATGCCGTTGAGGAAACAGCCGTTGAGCCTAGCCGGCGATACCGGGACGTCTCATGACTTACCGAGAAGTCTCAAATTGCGACCCGGCGAGACGTGTGACGGAGCGAAACACGCTTGGGGACGACCCGGCGTGATCGTGGAAGAAGCGCGAGAAATGCGCTGGAACCGAAAAGCCCAGCCGCTCGCCGATGGCGGCGAAGGTCTCTTCGCCGTCGGAAACTGCGCTGACCGCGCGCTCCAATCGCTGGACGTTGAGATAGACCCGCGGGCTGACGCGCATGACGCTTTCGAACTGCCGGAAGAAGTGGGCCCGTGACATGCCGACATCGGTCGCCAACGTGTCCATGTCAGTGATCACGCCGGGGTTTGCCGTCATCAGGACCACGGCCTTGCGGATGCGGAAATCGGAGGGTTCTCGGGCAGCCAGTGCGCTGATCGACTGGGGCACGCTGCGCCAAGCCGTGAACCGCTCGATCACGGTGATCATCAGCCGGCCGAGCAAATCTTCGTGCAGTGCGGCAGCGTCAGGCGCATGCACCATCGCCTCTGCCAGTTCGCGGGCGAGCCGCCTGATATCGGGGGTAATCGAGCCGGCTGCTGCCTCGAAAAAGTCCGGTGCGTCGCTCGCGCCCCAGTTCTTGCGGAAATGTTGCAACCATTGGGGCTCGATATAAAGCGCCAGGATCACCGTCTTCGGCTGCGCCAGATCATGGTCGTAGGCGTGCGGCTCCCAGGCGTTGATCAGCACGGCAGTCTCATCGGTCAACGGGACGGTGCGATCCCGCACGGAAAACTGCGTATCGGCTCCCTCGACCTTCAACAGCACATGGCAGTGCGGATGGGCATGGCGCACGAGGGGCCTGTCCATATCAAGAAGTGCCACACGCCCAAACCGGCCCCTGGCAATGCGCAATGCGTTGGACATGATTTAATTCGAGTTTCATCGATAAAGACTTACACTGCTGCGATTAGCCGACGCTGTCAAACTTGGCTTCTGACAGTCAGCTTTTGGCGACTCGAACGAAATTGCTGCTATTGATCGCCTTTAGGACATAGCGAGATTTTTCCAGCCTCTGGCCTTTGTTATCAGGCACGGTCTCGAAATTGTTGACGCTCGATTATTTCTGGCGTTGCAGCCGTCCTGAAAGCGGCAAGCCTCCGCCAGCGGGGCTGCGATCGCGGGGTGGGTCCGCATCAGCGTGCCGGAGTTCATGGCCATCGAGGTGGTGCCCGCCATGCTTGCGCGGCTGCTGGGAAAGCACCCCGCCATCCGGGTCGAACTGTCGCTCAGCAACCTGCCGGCCGACCTTCTGGACCAAGAGGTTGATCTGGCAGTGCGTACCGTGGCGCCGAAGCAGGGCGCGCTGTTGCCCGGAAAGTCGCAGCGATCCCGCTCGCGCTGTTTGCATCGCCGGCATATGTGGAGCGATGTGGCCTGCCGTCAGGTGTCGACGATCTGGCGCGTCACGGGTTTCTAGGGCCTGATCGCAACCCCAGCGACCTGGCGTTGGCGGAAAAGATGGGGCTGAGGCGCGAACAGCTAGTCCTTCGCACAGACAGGCACCCCGCGCAGCTTGCTGCCGCACGCGCCGGCCTGGGCATCGCCGTGGCGCGGGTGCCGGTGGACGAAAGCGACGCACGACTTGTGCGGCTGCTGCCCGACTTCGAGGTCGACATCCTGCAAACCTGGATCGTCGCGCACGAAAATCTCGCGCGGGTGCCGCGGGTGCGGGCCGCCTTCGACAGTTTCGTCGAATCGTTCAGGATCATGCGGCGCGGCTGAGGCGGCCCGGCTATCGTTCGCCGCGGCGGATGGCCAACCCTGGAGTTCTCGTCATACGGCCCTGATCAGCGGACCAAAGCTATCCTACGACCAGCTGCAAAGAAACCTTGGCGGAGTTGACGACAGGTGCCGTGTCGACGGAGCAAACCGCGGCACGATTGACGGCAAAGGATGCCGGCCTCGCGTTCGGCCGATGGTTTCAGCATCTGAAGCTTCACACCGAACTGGACTATCTATCGCGACAGGCAATCGTCATCGAGTATGCGTTTGCTTGGGCAAGACGCCGTATTGAATACTCTGGTTATCGGTGCCCCGAAGGAGCCAACCGCATTGCTGCGCATTTGATCCTTTGGTGGTGATTTAGCGGACTGGTAAGCGAGTGAAGAAAAAGCAGGACCATTTGGCGGGACGCGATGCAATCCTTACCTACGGGGTTGCGAGCAAGAACCCCGAACACTTGATCAACGGCACCGGCTGGCGTGTGCCGTTGGCAGTTTTGCGTGAAGCGACCTTGAGGCTTTGGAGCGACGATGCATTCGGGCTGGCCGGAAACGTCGCTTTTCGCGCGGTGCTTGCAATTTTTCCCTTCTTGATCTTCACCAGTTCGCTAACCGCATTCATCGGTGACCGCGTGATGGCAGAAGCGCTCATCGACTTTCTCGTCGCCATCGTGCCGCCCGCGCTGGTCGGGCCCATCGTTCAAGAGGTTGACGAGGTGATGACGACCCCACGCGGAGGAATACTCAGCCTCGGCATTCTGCTCACCATCTGGTTCGCTGTCGGCGGCGTTGACGGGGTTCGTGTCGGACTTAATCGGGCGTACGGGATCAGAGAAACACGCTCCACCGCAGTGCTCTACTCTGTGCAGGTCGCAATGGTAATTTTGGCGAGCATGGTTCTCGTGCTTGTCGGCTATCTGCTCGTTCTGGCACCACGAGCGGGCTCTATGCTGCACGCACTCATGCCGAGCTTTGATCCAAATTCTGTCACCGTCAATCTCATCCGGTATCCCGCTTCCGCGGTCATCCTCACTGCGGCACTGTTCGTCGCACACCTGATATTGCCGGCTCGCCGAACTCGGTTTTCAAACATTTGGCCGGGGGTCGCGTTCACCGTCACCAGCTGGATAATCCTCACCGCTGCGTTCTCATTCTATTTGTCTAGCTTTGCGACTTATGGGAGCTACTACGCTGGTCTGGCAGGAATCGTGGCGGCACTTTACTTCATGTATCTCGCCGCCCTGGTCCTGATCTTCGGAGGTGAACTTAACAGAGCAATGAGAATCCGGCGGCTTGCGCGCAAATTGAGCGACCACGACTAGATGCCCGCCGTCGGCCCGACCTCGCACAAAACAAAAATGCAGGGCGCCACCGTCGGTTCATTCAAGAGCGTTGACACCGTTCCGCATCACACCCGCGCACCAGTGCAAAATTGCCCTTCGACCAGATGGGGGCTGGAGAAACCCAACTTCAGCAAGCCAGCTTGCACTTCAGGTGCCTTCATGAAGAGGTTCCAGAGCAGACCGCTCCTGAAGTTTTCAATCATGATGACGATTGGTCCCTGGTTGATTGCCAAATAAGTCCGCGCATACCAATCTAGGTTTTCGCAAAAGGCATCAATGAAGCCGAATCGGCCCCAAATCCGGTTCTTCGGCTTTGTCATGAAACCGCGCAATGCGCGCATCGCCGCGTATGGTGCATAAGGAAAGCTGGACAGCGCGGCACTCGGTGTGATCACGCCAAAATCCTTGCCAGGCGCGTGCGCCACGTAGCCCTTAGGTCCGTGGCTGGACGTCAGCCCCCAACAGTCCGGCCCATACCCGTCGTGACCGTGCGGATTTGCGACGCAGTGAGCGTGGTTGATCAGCGTATGGCGAACATTCTGTTGCCAGTAATCGGCATAGCGATCCATGAGCCCGCGGGGGTCGAGCCCACAGAAGGAATACTGCGCGATGAAGAGCGGACCGCCGTGGTCCACGCCCAGGGGTAATTCGATGCCGTGGTATCTTCGTCCGTTCTGGAAATCGGCGCCGGACGCGAAGCCTTCATGATAAGCCTCGGCGTCGACCGAATGATCGGGAGAGCCGGCAGCAAGTACGAAGGCCAGCAATCCTTCGTTCCAACCAGTGATCTTCCGGTTCATCGCCCAGCCGTATTTGGGGCTCCAGTGCCAATAGAGATGCTTGCCGCGGCCCCGGTTGTACCAGTTCCACTCAGCTTCCAGCCAAAGCCGGTTGATGCGGTCACGCAGGGATCTTTCGGCATCGGTTTCACGATCGAAGTATTGCCGAGCGCAGAGAAGCCCCTGGAACAGAAGCGTGCTCTCGACGACGTCGCCGCCATCATCCTTTCGACCGAAGGGTATGGTCTCGCCTGTCCGCCCGTTAATGAAATGCGGAAACATGCCGCGATAGCGTGGTGTCCGCTCCAGACAGAACAGCATCGTGTCAAGCCGGGCGGTAGCGGCTTCGCGCGAAATCCAATTGCGTTCGACCGCAACGATCATGGACATGATGCCGAAACCGGAACCGCCGATGGCGACAAGATCGTTGTCAGGGTCACCGGTCGTTTTCTGGCGGTCTCGTGCTAGGCCGCTTGGCTGATGCGCTCCTTCCCAAAAGAAGCGGAAGGTTTGCCTTTGGATCAGTTCGAGAAGTTCTTCATCAGCCTCTGAGAACTGGCCTGGATGCGCGTCAGATTTCAATGTCATCGGAAAATCAGTAAGGCTCATCGCTCCGTCAGGCTAGTCGGCACCGAGCCAGCAGAGGCCCGCATGCCGGTAGCCTTGGGGCCATCTTCGGATGGGTCCGGTTGGATGAGGCACTGAGAAAGTCGGCCAGCGACCCCTTCTCCAATATCGACGTCCGGTCCAGCACTCGCACTTGGGAAATGATTTCCCAAGACGTTTTAGGGGCCGGATCGGGACGGTCGAAGAGAGATGGAGCACAGGTGCGGCAATCATTTCGCCTGCTACGCACGCGACATCACGCCGCCTGCCCGGACCCAGAGGCTGCCAGGACGCTGCGTCATCTCCGCATGCACGCAAGCTGCTTGCGGCCCTGGACAGGCAACCGAAGCGATGACCCGCCAGATTGCGCCTCAAGGCAGACCTGACCGGTCCACCGATAACCAGGGCGAGGGCGCATCTGCGACGTCGCACAGCTCGAAACATAACTTCACATTTCAAAATCTCTTGGCGATCTCGGCCGGGTTAGTTCTGACCTTCGCGGTGGCCGAACTGCCGATATATGCGGCGTCGGTTCCATCGGTTTCTGGAGCCCAGAATGCGTCAGCCCGATCCGTCTGAAATACAGAAGTCAGCCACTCAAAGTGCTGCCAGCCGCCCATGGCAGGCGGTGAAGACGATGGCATGCCCCCCCTTCTCCCAGACCAATGAGGCTTCGGGATCAACCAGCAACCTCCGGGAGGTCTTCTTGAGATGAATGACAGTGAAAATCATGGCGGCCCCATCTCCAAGCCGCGACGGAAGTTCTTGATCGGAACGGCGGTTGCCGGGGTCGTGCCAGTTACCGGCTGGACCGGACCGACGCAGGCCGCGGTGGGGGTCACGCCCCCAAATGTGCAAAGACCGCTGGAGATCGGGTTGCAAGTCAATGGAAGCCTGCACCGGCTAGAGGTCGACGTGCGTACTACCCTACTCGATGCGCTGCGCGAGAACATCGGGCTGACCGGGGCCAAGAAGGGCTGCGATCACGGTCAGTGCGGCGCCTGCACCGTGCTGGTCGATGGACGGCGCGAGCTCTCATGCCTGACACTCGCCGTCGCCGCGCAATCGCGCGAGATCACGACGATCGAAGGATTAGCAGAGCCGGATGGCACACTTCACCCCATGCAGGAAGCCTTCGTCGAGCATGACGCCTTCCAATGCGGCTATTGCACGCCGGGGCAGATCCTGTCCGCGGTCAGCTGCGTCCGTGAAGGTCATGCCACCAGCCCCGAGGAAATCCGCGAATACATGAGCGGCAATCTGTGCCGCTGTGCCGCCTACCCAAACATCGTGGCCGCCGTGCTCCAGGCCGGCCAGCAGATGGGGAGTGACACATGAGACCGTTCCACTATCACCAGCCGGACACCCTGGCCGAGGCGATCATCGGCGAACGCGATGCGCGCGGCGCCACCCAGGACATTCAGGCCGCCGCTTTCCTCGCGGGCGGCACCACTCTTCTGGACCTGATGAAGCTTGAAGTGATGCAGCCCGAGCGTATCGTGGACCTGCGTGCGTCGGGCCGCGAGTTCTCGCATATTGCCTATGATGGCACCGTGCTGCGGCTGGGCGCCTTCGCCAGGATGGCCGAGGTCGCAGACCATCCGGACGTGCTCGATGCCTTCCCGGTGATCGCACAAAGTCTGTCACTCGCGGCAAGCGCGCAGTTGCGCAATATGGCAACGCTCGGCGGCAACGTGCTGCAGCGCACCCGCTGCGCCTATTTCCGCGACCCTACCTGGTCGGCCTGCAACAAGCGTCTCCCGGGCAGCGGCTGTGCCGCGATCGACGGTGCCAACCGGCAACATGCGGTACTTGGCACCAGCAGCCGGTGCATCGCCACCTATCACGGTGATTTCGCGCAGGCGCTGATCGCACTCGATGCGAGGGTGGTGCTGGCAGGGGCCGAAGGCACGCGGCAGATACCTTTTGCGGCACTGCACCTTCCGCCCGACGAAACACCGCATCTGGAAAACACGCTGCAGCCAGGCGAGATCATCATCGAGTTCGTGATCCCCGCTGGCGGATGGACCCACCGCTCGCTCTACCTCAAGGTCCGAGATCGGCAGTCCTACGAATATGCCGTTGCCTCCGCCGCGGTTGCGCTCGAGCTGGACGACAATGTCATCACCCAGGCACGCATCGCACTCGGCGGCGTTGCATCGGTGCCATGGCGCGCACGTGAGGCCGAAGTGGCCCTGCAAGGCGCCGTCCTCGATGAAGCCAGCGCACAAGCGGCAGCAGACGCTGCCTTTGCCGGCGCCATCCCGCAATCCCACAACGCGTTCAAGATCGGCACCGGCCGCGCCACATTGGTGCGCGCCCTGCTGCAAGCGGCAACGATGGAGCTTCGTCGTGGTTGATACCCTCTTCCCTAAAGCTACCGGCAGCTCGGGCCAGCCCAATCGCCGTTATGAGGCGCGTGAGAAAGTGACCGGGAGTGCAGCCTATGCCAGCGACGTGAAGCTGGCGCGGGTGGCCCACGCCTACATGCTGACCAGCCCGATCGGCAGCGGCAGCATCCTTTCGTTCAACATGGCTGAGGCGCGATCGCTGCCGGGTGTGCTTGACATCCTGACGCATGAAACGATGGCGGGCGAAATCCGGCAGATCTCTTCGATCTACGGCGGCGGATATATGGCTGACTCGTTGCTGCCGCTCGGTTCGGCTGCGGTAGCTTACTGGGGCCAGCCGGTCGCGATGGTCGTCGCGGAAACGTACGAGACCGCACGCGAAGCGGCAAACCGGATCCGCGTCACCTATGCGCCAAACTCTGCGCTGAGTGCGGGTATCGACGCGCCAGGCGCAAACTCGCAGCTGCTGGACCCGATGACGGTTGAGGTCGGCGATTTCGACGCGGCCTATGCCGCAGCACCGGTCACGGTCGAAGCCCGTTACACCACCCCCGCCCAGCACCAAAATCCAATGGAGCTCTTTGCCACTCAATGCGTGTGGGAGGCAGGTCGACTGACCGTCCACGAGCCCAGCCAGTATGTGAACAACATAAAGTTTGGACTGGCCGAGCAACTTGGACTGGACCCGTCGAACGTCCGGGTCATCAGCACCTATGTTGGCGGCGCGTTCGGCGCGAAGGGCTTCCTGACACATCGAACCGCAATCGTCGCGGTCGCCGCCCGGCGGCTCGGCCGTCCGGTCAAGCTGGTTCCGACCCGCGCGCAGGGTTTTACCGTATCTGGTTATCGCGCCGAGACGCGGCATCACGTTCAGCTCGCGGCGAAAAGGGATGGACGCCTGACCGCAATGAGGCATGAAGGTTGGGAGCTGACTTCGCGCGCGGATGCCGTCGCGATGGGGGCGGTGTCGATGACCGCACGTTTGTATGCCTGCCCCAACATCATTGGCCGGGTGAATGCAGTCGCGTCAGACCGATCGACGCCGGGCTTCATGCGGGCGCCAGGCGAGATGCCCTATGCGTTCGCGATGGAAACGGCGCTGGACGAGCTAGCGCACGAGCTGCAGATGGACCCGGTCGAACTGCGCCGCGTCAACGACACCACGACCGAGCCGATCGGAGGCCTGCCCTACACCAGCCGGTCGCTGATGCCTTGCTTCGATGCGGCGGCCGCCGCCTTCGGCTGGGACGCGCGGATGATGCAACGCTCGACGATGCGCGATGGCGATTGGCTGATCGGCTGGGGCTGCGCCACCGCCTTTTATCCGACCCATGCCGGCAACTCGGCGGCTCGCGTAGGGCTGTCTGCGGATGGCAGAGTGCATGTCGAAAGCGCCGGACACGAGCTCGGGCAAGGCATGTACACCATGATGGCGCAAGTCGCTGCCGAAGAGCTTGGGGTACCGGTTGAGCAGGTCACCGTCGCTCTCGGCGATACCAACTTGCCGCCTGCCGTGGTTGCCGGCGGCTCTTCGTCCACCGCCAGCGTCGCTCCGGCGATCATGGCTGCCTGCGCCGCGATCCGCAGACGGCTTGGCGTCGAGGACGGCGCTCCGGCCGACATATTGCCCGCTATGGAAGCCCGCGGCATCGGCACCATCGAAGAGTTCGCCGAGGTGAAGGCGCACGGCACAGCGCCCGACAGCATGCGCGGACTTTACCGCGGCATGGCGGTGCCTGCAGGCGGCGTGCATCTGCCCGACCGTGTGCAGTTCGCGCTCGGCGCGCAGTTCGTGGAGGTCCGCATCCACGAACGCACGCGCGAAATCCGCGTGCCGCGCGCGGTGGGCGCCTTCGCTGCCGGGCGCATCATCAATCCCCGCACGGCGCATGGACAACTGGTTGGAGGGATGATCTGGGGCATCGGGTCGGCGCTGCATGAACACAGCGAAATCGACGCCAGAAACGCGAGTTACATTAACGCGAACCTCGCCGATTATCTGGTGCCGGTGAACGCCGACATCATCGACGTTCAGGCGATCATGGTCGAGGAAGAGGATCGCGAGGTAAACCGCGCCGGGGTGAAGGGCGTGGGCGAAATCGGCGTGGTCGGCGTCGCGGCAGCCATCTCCAATGCGATCTTCCACGCCACCGGACGCCGCCTGCGCGACCTGCCGATACGGATCGAGCACCTCATGTGACGTCACCACCAGAAGCATAACGTTTTCAGGCCGGGCGAAGCAGCGAAGGCAAGCTTGATGCGCGCCACCACTGCTGTCGGCTACCCTGCTCGACATTTCCCCGGCAAAGCTCGCTGAGCTTGTGGATGGCGTGATAGGGCTGCACGTCCACGTTCGACGGCGCGCGCCTGCAGCCGTACTCAGGATGGCTTTCGAAGCTAGGATCTGTAGCGAAGCGTCTCCACGAGCGCTGCCAAAGCCGGCGTTTTCTGCCGCCTTGTGGGATAGTAGAGATGATAACCCGGCGCGGGCGGGCACCATTTCTCGAGGCATCTTACCAACGCCCCGCTTTCGAGATGCGGCGCGACTTGGTCTTCGAAGAGATAGGCGAGTCCCAGCCCGCACAGCGCCGCCGCTTCAAGCGTGTCGCCGTCATTGACGGTCAAGGAGCCCTCGACCTTGACGTCGAGCGGGCGGCCCTTGTCCCAGAACTGCCAGCGAAAGATGTTGCCGGCGCTTGCCAGACGGAAATTAATGCAGTCGTGCCGGGACAGGTCGCGCGGGTTCTCCGGTTTGGAACAACGCTCGAAATAGTTGGGCGTCGCCACCACCGCGACGCGGATATCCGGGCCGATCGGCACCGCGATCATGTCCTTTTCGACCCTGTGGCCAAAGCGGATCCCAGCGTCGAACCCACCGGCGACGATATCGGTGAAAGCATCGTCCACGGAGATTTCCAGCTTCACACCGGGATAAGCCTCATGAAAGCCGGACAGTGCCGGCAGGACCAAGGCTCTTGCTGGATAGCCGATGGTGGTCAGCCGGAGGGTGCCCGTCGGGGTATCGCTCATGGCGGCCAGCGTCTGGATTTGCGCGTCGAGATCGGCAAGCGCAGGGCGTAGCGTTTCCAGCAGTCGCTCGCCCGCTTCGGTGGTACGGACGCTGCGCGTGGTGCGCGCCAGCAGCCTGATGCCGAGACGGCGTTCGAGATTGCTGACCGTCTGGCTCAGCGTTGCCTGCGACAAGCCAAGCCGGATCGCGCCGCGGGTGAAGCTGCGCTCCTCCGCAACAGCCAGAAAGACCGCAAGATCGCTCAAATCTTCCCGCTTCATTTATCGCTCCTGCCGATGAACCCAATCATACTATTCAGTCTAATGCAGGAGCGAGGCCTTTCCTATCTCCAGTCTTCCATCATCTGGAGATGCACAATGTCCACCGTTACACGTTCTACCGCCCTCATCACCGGCGCTTCGTCCGGCATCGGTGCCGCCTATGCCGAACGCCTTGCTGCACGCGGGCATGATCTGATCCTGGTCGCCCGCCGCGGTGACCGGCTTGAAAAGCTGGCCAGCGAACTGACCGGCACGCATGGCATAGCCGTGCAGACCGTGGCTGCCGATCTGGCGAGTGCGGATGGGTTGCGGCAAGTGGCAGACATTCTGACCGCAGATGCTTCCATCGACATGCTGATCAACAATGCGGGCGTTGCGCGCCTCGGCGCCACCGCGGACCTTGATATGGAAGCGCTAGATTCCATGCTGGCGATCAATATCACTGCGCTGACCCGGCTCTCGCGGGCTGCACTGCCTGGCTTCATCGCGCGCAATCGGGGCACGATCGTCAATATCGGCTCCGTGATGGCAATCAATGCCTCTCCCATCACGTCGGCCTATGGCGGCAGCAAGGCCTATGTGCTGCTTTTCACGCGCGGCTTACAGGAAGAGCTCAAGGAGACGGCCGTTCGGGTTCAGGCGGTCTTGCCGGCCGGCGTCGCAACCGAGATTTATGACGGAACGATCATGCCGCTCGACCAGATCCCGGCCGATCTGGTCATGGATGTCGACACGATGGTCGATGCGGCACTGGCGGGCCTCGACAGCGGAGAAACGATCACCTTTCCCTCCGTTGGCGATGCAGATCTGTGGACCAAATATGCCGCGGCCAGCGACACGTTGTTCGCCGCCAGCCAGACGGGAACACCCGCCCCTCGCTACGGCGTCTGAGAACTTGTCGCGAACGAGGTGTAGGACGAGCCGTTGCTGTCGACGCTGCGGCTGCCCTCACCTTTCGTGGGTGAGGTCCCCGATACTAAGGTCATTTTCTCTGGAACCGCTGTTCCAGAACCTGCTTTCCCCATAGCGATCCCGGGCGCTTTTCGGACAGTGAAAACCCGGACGCCTCGTAAAGGTGCCGGGCAGCATCGAGGCCAGCGAAAGTCAGCGATGGGTTTGCCGAAGCCGTGCGCATCGGCGAAGGTCAGTACAGTCTGCAAAAGCTTCTGCCCGCCCCGCCACCCGCGTTTTCAAGCGTCGGCGCCATATCGAGCTTTGATGTCGATCCGGATCGATGGCTGCACTTAGTGCCTTTACGCAAGCGTTGTCCGCTGATTTGTGGTCATCCCACTCGGAATTGAGGACTTCTGATTCAGAAGCCGGGACCAGCGCGTTGCTGCCGAACGATCGACACGCCTCAGGTCCAGAAGAGAGCTATGGCCACGGCGGCCGTGACGAAGGCGGTGACTGTCGCCGGGCCGCCGGCAATCACGAAGTCCCGGAAGCGATAGCCGCCGAGGCTCATTGCGAGCGTGTTGTTGTGATGGCCGAAAGGCGTCATGAAATCGATGGAAGCGCCGATCGCCACCGCCATCAGCAGCGGTTCGGGCGCAGCACCCGTGCGTGCGCTGAGTTCGAGCGCGATCGGGGCGAGGATGATCGCCGTCGAAGCATTGTTGACGAACGGCGTGATGATCACCGCGACGACCAGCATGGCGACGGACAGCATGAGCTCATGCGTTCCCGGAAGAAAGCCGATGATGCCCGCAGCGATGAGATCGGCAGTGCCGGTGTGGCGAACGGCATCGCCAAGCGGGATCATCGCGGCCAGCATGATCAGGATCGGCCAATCGAGATCTGCGAGCGCGGTGCGCAGATTGAGATGGCCGCCGATCAGCATGGCGAGAATGGTGCCGCCGAATGCGACTTCGGGCGGGACAAGGCCGCTCACCGCACCTGCGATGCCGGCGGCAAAGAAGAACAGCGGCATCATGGAGCCATCGGAGGGACCGGTCGATCGGCTGGCAGGCGCAATCAGCAGCGCTTCGGCCTCGTCCACCGCCGACAGGATGGCGGTCCGATCGCCCTCGACATAGAGGATGTCGCCGACCGACAGACGAATGTCCGACAGCCGCCCCTCGACCCGGGTGCTGCGGGTCGCGATGGCCCGCACCGTGACCGAGAACTCTTCGAAGACGGCGGCGGTGCGCGGCAGCGAACCGACAAGGAGAGACCCGGGTGTCACCACCATCTCCGCCATCTCCCGCGCCCGAATGAAGCCCGTCCAGCCGAGTTGGCTCGCGTCGATCATCCGTTCCAGTCGACTGTGCGCGATGCGTATGACGCAGAGGTCGCCCGCAGCGAGATGGATCGTGTCGGGCCGCCCGAACACGTGCTGCCCGTTCCTGATGATGGCGAAGGTCTGGGCCTCGTGGGATGCCTGCAGATCACGCGGAGTCATCCCGATAAGAGGTGAGGCTGGAGTGATCGACACCTCCGTCGTCAAGGCGCGATCCACCGCGCCAAGGGCGACCTGATCGATCCGAAACCCCGCGATGCGCGGTGCCGACCAGAGCGCTACGACCGCAAGACCGGCCAGAGCGACCGGCACGCCCACCCAGGCGAAGTCGAAGAAGGCGAAGCCGGCTCCTGTTCGTTCGGAGAGGGCGTTGCTGACAAGCAGGTTGGCCGGTGTTCCGATGATGGAGCCGAGCCCGCCGAGCAGCGCGGCGAAGGAAATCGGCATGATCAATTGCCGCGGGTCCATGCCGGTCGAACGCGCGACGCTGAGCGCGATGGGCAGGACCATGACAAAAGCGCCGATATTGTTGACGAAGACCGAAATTCCCGCCGTGAGCGCGCAGAGCGCCATGGTGATCCGCAGCTTGCCGACGCCGAGACGCT
This sequence comes from Rhizobium sp. EC-SD404, assembly GCF_902498825.1. Lineage (NCBI taxonomy): Bacteria > Pseudomonadati > Pseudomonadota > Alphaproteobacteria > Hyphomicrobiales > Rhizobiaceae > Rhizobium > Rhizobium sp. EC-SD404. The sequence continues at coordinate 48,448 of NZ_LR701458.1, read as the reverse complement.
GAATGCGCGTGGCGAGCACTTCGATGAGCGGCGTCCGTCCGATGACTTGGACGATGATGAGGATCTCGATGACGGTGATGACCGCCGGATTGGAAATGCCGGAGAAGATCGTCTCGGCCGGAACGATGCCGATGAGGAAAGCAAGGCCGAGCCCGCAGAGAGCCGTAACCTCGATCCTCGGCCGCTCCAGGGCAAAGCAGCCGAGCATGCCAAGCAGGATGGCGATGATCCCGACCTGTTCAAAACTCATGCCTCTAACCCTCGCTGCCAACGGCGAGGGTTACAGGGCTATCGGGCAACGGCAAGTGCTAATCTGCGTCGAGCCCTTTGCGTGTCTGCGCAGCGACGATGGCGGCCATCGCGCGGGACTGTTCGACGATCTCGCGGATGCCGGTGATTTCCAAGAGTGCTCCCTGACCGAGCGGGCCAAGCGCGAAGAGGTCGGATTGCGGCCTCCCGTCTGCTGCGAGCACGCGTCCGTCGGGCGCCACATCGATCCCAGCGCCCGCGCGCGGACGGCAAGCCAGCCCGTCTTCCAGCAGGCTTTTCATCAGCGGTGTTTGCGCAGACGATTGATGGCCGCTGCAATCGATGACGAGGTCCGCCGTCACGCGCTGGGTCGTCCCAGTCCTTCGATCCTTCAGGACGACGACGTCCTGGTCGACTTCGAGAACCGCGGCGCGGCGAAGTCGCGTGTCCTCGCGCGATAGCTCCTGTCGCAGGCGTCGGGCCGAAGCCGGGGGAAGGCGATGGCGGTGAGAGAAATAATAGGGCTTCAGGTGACGAAGGAACGTGTTCTGGTGTGCAGTGCCGAGCGCTTGCCACGTCTGGCGGGCGATCGGACGAAATCCGTTCATCAGGCCTTGCCAGTTCTGGCCTTCGGCGACGGACTCTCGCGCGCTCCTACGAAAGGCGTGGAGGATCTCGCTTGGACGTTCATCGTGGGCGCCGGGCGCGAACGGTATGGCCGTCACAGCGCGCTCCGTATGTGGCGCCGGCAGAATGCCGCGACGGGACACCAGGTCGATCGTGCCCGAAATGCCCATGTCGCGAAGCCGGAACAGCATGTCCACCATGGTCAGACCGGTGCCGACGAGCACGGCGTGGCGACCGTGCGCCAGGTCGGCATCATCCAAGCTGGAAAAAGCTGCTCGCCCGAAGCGAGCCTCGGAACTGAAGATGCCATAACCGGTTGCGATGACGACAATGTCGACTGACAGGCGTTCGGTGCCGGCGACCACGGCGATACGACCCTCCGCATCGCGCTCGACAGCCGTCACTTGCGCCTGGATGAAGCGGTGCGACAGCGGCGCCTTGGCGATGCAGGCCATAGCCCGGTCCGCAACATAGTCGCCATAGGTGGCACGGGACATGAACGTGTCGCCGAGGTTATCAGGCGAAGGCGAACCGGTCTGATTGCGGACGCCGAGCCAGTTCAGAAAATCGTCGGGCCGATCGGGAAAAATGCTCGCGTCGCGGCTGCGCACATTCAGCAATTCGCCGTCGCGCGCCTTGCCATAGGCCAGCCCTTTACCGAAGTCCGGCGAAGGGTCGATCAGAAGCAGCTCCGCCGGCGCGACCCCCGTTTCGGCGATCGCGATGGCGGCAGCAGCGCCGGTGAAACCCCGCCCGACGATCGCAACCCGCAAGGGTCGCGACGACAATCGGGAACCCGCTGCTGCGCCGCCGCTCATACCTCTAATTTCCGCTCACCCCGCCACTGCGATAGAGTCGCCAGCGCTTCGGCCTGAACGCAACCCTGCCGGTCTCGCCGATCGGGTAATCCGCCGGGACCTCGATCTCGACGCGCGTTCGGTCTCCGCCGATTTCCAGTTCGAGATGGCGCGTTCCGGCCACGCGTCGCTGTGCTGCGACCGGGCCGGCGAGGCAACCGCCGCACCCGCTCAGAATCTCGATGTCCTGCGGGCGGAAGTACAAGGTTGCCGGACCTTCGGCTTCGCCGGACACATCGATGCCCAGGGGCCGGTCGGCCAGCCATGCCTGGCCGGTTTCGATCCTGATCGGCAGCGCGTTGGATTCGCCGATGAAGGAGAAGACGAAGGGCGAAGTCGGACGATCGTAGATGTCGTCGGCGGTGCCCACCTGTTCGATCCGTCCCTGGCTCATCACCACGACGCGGTCGGCGAGCTCCAACGCTTCTTCCTGGTCGTGCGTCACGAACACCGTCGTATGCCCGGTCTTGTCGTGGATCTCGCGAAGCCACTTTCGCAGGCCCTTGCGGACTTGTGCATCGAGCGCACCGAACGGCTCGTCGAGCAAAAGGACGCGCGGTTCGATAGCAAGCGCACGTGCAAGCGCCACACGCTGGCGTTGGCCGCCGGACAGCTGGTTCGGATAGCGCTTTTCCAGCCCCGGCAACTGCACGAGGTCCAGAAGTTCGAGCACCCGCCGCTCGATCTTGCGCTTGGGCGGGCGGATCGCTGCAGGGCGCACGTTGAGCCCGAAGGCGATGTTGTCGAGCACCGTCATGTGCCGGAAGAGGGCGTAATGCTGGAAAACGAAGCCGACATTGCGATCCTGCACGGACCGGTGCGAGGCATCCTCGTCCCCGAAGAAGATCGCGCCTTCCGTCGGCCGTTCCAGCCCGGCGATCAGTCGCAGCAAAGTTGTCTTGCCCGATCCGGAAGGGCCGAGCAGCGCGATCAGTTCACCGGAGCGGATGTCGAGCGACGTTTCATGCAGCGCCGGAAAGCGGTCGAATTCCTTCCGGACCTTGTCAATTCTCAGTTCCATGAATGCTTTTCCTTGTCGCGGTTCGGCGTCAGTGACCGACGACGTCGCGGCTGTATCGAAGTTCGAGAAGGGCTTTGAGGACGAGCGTCACCAGCGCCAGTAGGGCAAGCAGCGACGCAACGGCAAAGGCAGCCGAGAAATTATACTCGTTGTAGAGAATCTCGACATGCAGCGGCATCGTGTTGGTTTGGCCGCGCAAGCGCCCCGAAATGACCGACACGGCTCCGAATTCGCCCATCGCGCGGGCATTGCAAAGTAACACGCCGTAGAGCAGGCCCCATTTGATGTTCGGCAGCGTTACGCGCCAGAAGGTCTGCCATCCATTGGCTCCAAGCGAGATCGCAGCCTCTTCCTCGCCCGTTCCCTGGTCCTGCATGAGCGGGATGAGTTCGCGCGCGACGAAGGGAAAAGTGACGAAGATCGTCGCGAGCACGATGCCCGGCACAGCAAAGAGGATCTGGATGCCGGCCGACTGCATGTATGGCCCGAGAACGCTGCCTGCGCCGAACAGCAGGATGTAGATCAATCCGGCGATGACCGGCGAGACCGAGAAAGGCAGATCGATCAGGGTGATCAGGAACGCCTTGCCCTTGAACTCGAACTTAGCGATCGCCCAGGCTGCGGCGACGCCGAAGACGAGATTGAGTGGTACCGCGATGGCTGCAACCAGCAAGGTGAGCTTGATGGCCGCCAGCGCATCCGGCTCGCGAAGCGCTGCGAGCGCGGCACCGAGGCCGTTGCGCAGCGCTTCGGTAAAGACCGCAACGAGCGGAACGACGAGCACCAGCGCCATGAAGATCAGCGCGATGCCGATCAGGATCGCCTTGGCCAACGGTCTTTCTGCGACGGGATCGCTCCAGCCGCGGCGCCGATCGACAACGGCGGGCGTGATGTCAGTTGCCATAGCCGTACCGCCTCCTGCTCCAGGCCTGAATGAGGTTGATCGCGAGAAGCACCGCGAAGGCGAAGATGAGCATGATCGAGGCGATCGTCGTGGCGCCGGCGTAGTTGAACTCTTCCAGCCGGATGACGATCAGCAGCGGTGCGATTTCCGATACGTAGGGAATATTGCCCGCAATGAAGATGACCGAGCCATATTCGCCGACCGCTCGACCGAAGGCGAGGGCAAAGCCTGTCAGGATCGCCGGGGCGAGGCCTGGAAGGATGATGCGGCTGATCGTCTGGAAGCGGTTTGCGCCAAGCGTCGCGGCAGCTTCTTCCACCTCACGGCTGATCTCTTCCATTACCGGCTGGACCGTCCGCACCATGAACGGAAGCCCGATGAAGATTAGTGCAATGACGATACCGGTCGGCGTGTAGGCCAGTCGGATGCCGTAGGGCGCAAGATGCTGGCCGATCCATCCGTTGGGGGCGTAGAGCGCTGTCAGCGCAATCCCCGCAACGGCCGTCGGCAGTGCGAAAGGAAGGTCGACGATCGCATCCAGAATGCGGCGTCCGGGGAAGCGGTAGCGCACCAGCACCCAAGCGACGATCACGCCGAAGACGGCGTTGATGAGCGCAGCGATGAGCGAGGTGCTGAAACTGACCCTCAACGCCTGAACGACGCGTGGATCGGTGGCGATTGTCCAGATACCCGACCAGCCGAGGGCCGCGGATCGAATGCCGAGGCCCGCGAGCGGGATGAGGACGATGAGGGTCAGGTAGGTCAGTGTGAAGCCGAGCGTCAGCCCGAAGCCCGGGATGACGCTCGGCTGCCTGAACCTCCAACCGGATGCGGTTGCAGATGATGCCATTGGTGATTATTGGCCCGGACGATAGATTTCATCGAAGACGCCGCCGTCACCGAAATAGAAGGGCTGCGCTTCACCCCAGCCACCGAAATCCTCGATCGTGACCAGTTCGACGTCGCCGAAGCGCTCGATGTCTTCTGGAGCTGCCGCTTCCGAACGGAAGGGACGGTAGAAGTGCTTGGCGGCGAGCGCCTGGCCTTCGTCCGAATACAGATAGTCGAGATAGGCTTCGGCGAGTTCGCGGGTGCCCTTTTCGTCGACATTGCCGTCGACGATGGCAACCGGCGGTTCGGCCAAAATCGAGATCGATGGCGTCACGATGTCGAATGCATCGGGACCGAGTTCTTCGATTGCGAGATAGGCCTCGTTTTCCCAGGCCAGCAGAACATCGCCAATCTGGCGCTGCACGAAGGTCGTCGTGGAACCGCGGGCACCGGTGTCGAGCACCGGAACGTTGCGGTAGACCTGACCGACGAACTCCTTGGCCTGTTCTTCATCGCCGAATTCGGCGCGGGCCCATGCCCATGCGGCCAGGAAGTTCCAGCGAGCGCCACCGGACGTCTTCGGGTTCGGTGTGATGACCTCGATGTCTTCGCGGATCAGATCGTCCCAGTCTTCGATCTGCTTGGGATTGCCCTTGCGCACGAGGAACACGATCGTCGATGTGTAGGGCGCGTTGTTGTTTTCAAGCGTGCCGCGCCAGTCGGCCGGGATCTTGCCGGACTCCTCGGCGATGGCGTTGATGTCGGCTTCGAGTGCGAGCGTCACGACGTCGGCTGCAAGGCCGTCGATCACGGTGCGGGCCTGTGCGCCCGAACCGCCATGAGACATCTGGATCGTGACATCCTCGCCCGTATCGGCCTTCCACTTTTCAACGAAAGCGGCGTTGAATTCGCGGTAGAGTTCGCGGGTCGGATCGTAGGAGACGTTGATCAGGGTCTCCTGCGAGAACGCCATGCCCAGCGCTCCGAACTGGACGGTGCCGGCCAGAAGGGCCGCTGTGAAGATTTTCGAAAACCGAGTGCGCATAGGAACCTCCGAGTGGAATGCCTTTAAACTCTATCGGTTTGGTCGTGTATAAGAACGTAGTTTTCCACTGTTGGCAATCTCATGCGGGAAACGCTTTGCCGCTCAGCCGAGGTTTCGCGCAATGAATTTTTCGGCCGGGATAACGAGACTGTCCGCGATCGTCGTTGAGTCAAGCACGCCGCGCGTAGCATTGGCCACCTTCTCGAACACGCGACGCACTTCACATGTCTCTTCGTCATTGCAGTCGTCGCAGCGCTGGTAGGCGATGCGGCTGAGGCAGGGCAGCGGCGCCAACGGCCCATCGATGATGCGCAGAACTTCGCCGAACGAGATGTCGGACGCGTCTTTCAGCAGCAGATAGCCGCCCATCTTGCCCCGTCGGCTTGCGACGATGCCGTGATGTTTCAGGTCCAGCAGGATCTGCTCGAGGAACTTCTTCGGAATATCCTGCTCTTCAGCGATCTGGCCGATCATGACCGGTTCGTCGGGTTCGGCCCGCGCCAACGCCACCAAAGCCCGCAGCGCGTATTTGGCTTTCTGAGAGATCATTCGTCCCTGCCTCGTGGCTCAATGGCGAACATGCGAACCTAACAAAAAGATCGGCATTTTCTCTCGATATCAAGCTTGCCGATTGATTATGCCTTGGGATGAATAAGCTCGGCCGCACCTCGTGTCATCAGATGGCCGGATTTCAGAACACCGGAGAATTCATACCGCGGCCTCAGGACGGGCGGAGCCTGATCCAGGCGGGTGCGTGGTCGCTCGCGCCATCCAGCCCTCGCACATCCCTGTCGATACCTGCGTCCTCGAGCCTGTCGCGCAGATTGGCGCTGAGCAGCAGATGGTCGAGCCGCAGGCCGGCGTCGCGCGGCCAGCGCATGCGCTTGTAGTGCCAGAACGTGTAGATGCGTTCGTCGGGATGAAGATGCCGCATCGCGTCGGTCCAGCTGCGGCCGACGAGCTTCTTGAACGCTGCGCGGCTTTCGGGATGGATCAACGCGTCGTCGTCCCAGGATTTGGTCGGATAGATATCGAGATCGGTCGGCGCCACGTTGTAGTCGCCGGCGAGGACGATAGGCGCGCCCGTCTTGCGCAGCGAAGTCGCATGTTTTGCAAGCCTCTCCAGCCAGGCGAGCTTGTAGTCGAATTTCGGACCGGGCTGCGGGTTGCCGTTGGGGGCGTAGATCGACGCGACGAGAATGCCGGCGACGGCAGCCTCGATGTACCGAGCCTGCAGGTCGGATGTATCCCCGGGGAGCGACGCGCGGGTCATGACTGGCTGGCCGATCCGCGACAGGATCGCGACGCCGTTCCAGCTGCGCTGGCCGACCCAGACAGCGTCATAACCGGCTTCGGAAATGGCCTCTTCCGGAAAGGCGCCCTGCTCCGCCTTGAGCTCCTGCAGGCAGACGATGTCCGGCCGCGTAACGTCCAGCCATGACAGGAGATTCGGCAGGCGCTTGTTGATGGCATTGATGTTGAAGGTCGCGATCTTCATGGGCGCAGCAGACGCTCTGCCCAGTTCCGCGTCGCTTGGGCGAGCGTCGCAAGATGGTCGGAAACGGAGAAGCCGGAGAACTTCTTGCGCGGCTTCAGATCGTGGTCGCCGTCTTCGAGCCAGAGAATTTCGATGCGATCCGAGAGCGCGTATGTTCCGACTTCCTCGCGCGTGCCGAAGGGATCGCGCGTGCCCTGGCAGATCAGCGTCGGCGTCTTGAGATGTTCCAGATGGGCCGTGCGCAGTTGCTCAGGCTTCGCCGGGGGGTGGAAGGGATAGCCGAGACACAACAACCCGGCGACCACACCGGCATCATGAAGCCCATCGGCAACCATCGACGCCACGCGGCCGCCCATCGACTTGCCGCCGATGAAAAGCGGGCCGCCGCAATTAAGCTCTGCCACCGCCTGGCGGTACTCGTCCTGGAGCAGGTCGGCTTTCGGCGGCGGCTTGCGCGCACCCTGCCGGCGGGCGGCCATGTAGCCGAATTCGAACCGCGCGACCCTGAAGCCGGCAAGCATCAGGGCATCGGTCACTGAATTCATCGCATCGGAATCCATCGGCGCACCCGCGCCGTGAGCAAGAAGGAGCGTGGCGAAGGCGTCGTCCGGGCAATCGATGAGAAGTGGCATTCGTGATCTCCCTGCCCGACGGTCGATAACTTCCAGCGCGCGAAGGGGTTTCGTTCTGGGGCAGCACGACCAGCACTGAAGCGCGATGGCATGTCCTGCAGGCGATGGCGCCCCGTCATCAACGCTCGTTTTCGCTGGTCGCTGAAAGACCTCGGACGAAAGTCATTCTTGAGCCTCGTGTTCCGTTCGAAAGTGACAGTTCTGCGGTGATCACAATGCTCTCTGGGTACAAGTATGATCCGGCGCAGTTGGAAACCGCACCGGATCAGCCGCATAACCTCCGAATTTGCCGCTCAGTCCGTGACCGCCCGATCGCTGTCGCCATCCAACAACCAGTGGGGATATTCGACGGGCAGACGGCTCACGGCATCGAGAGCGGCCATGTCTTCGTCATCGAGGACGACCGTTGTCGCCTCCACGTTTTCACGCAGTTGCTCGACGCGCTTGGCACCGATGAGCACGGTCGAGACCACCTTCTGGTGCAGCAGCCAGGCGATGGCGATCTGCGCAGGTGTGCGCCCGTGCTTGTCCGCCACCCCGCGCAGGATTTCGATCAGGGGCTCGCCGCGCACGCGATCGATGGGTGGGAAATCCAGCTCGGTCTGCCGTCCGCCCTCTCCAGAGTTCGCTCCGGAATACTTGCCGGTGAGATAGCCGCCGGCGAGCGGGCTCCAAACCATCAGGCCCAGTTTTTCCGATCGCAGAAGCGGGACGATTTCGCGCTCCAGGTCGCGGCCCACAAGAGTGTAATAAGCCTGGACCGACGTGATCGGTGCCAGCTGCCGCGCTTCGGAGATTCCGATGGCCTTCATGATCTGCCAGGCTGCCCAGTTGGACAGGCCGATATACCGCACGTCGCCTGCGCGAACCAATGTGTCGAGGGCTTCGAGCGTCTCCACGATCGGTGTTGCGGGGTCGAAGGCGTGGATGTTGTAGAGGTCTACATGATCGAGACCGAGCCGTTTCAGGCTGGCGCGGCTTTGGCTGATGATATGATGACGCGACGCGCCATGCATGTTCGGACCCCGCCCCATGGATGAGGCGACTTTGGTGGAGATGATGACTTCGTCACGCGCAATGCCGAGGTTCTTCAACGATTGCCCAAGAATGGTTTCACTGCGACCCTCGGCATAGGCATTGGCCGTATCGAAGAAATTGATCCCGGCTTCAAGCGCAGCCGCCACGAGCGTGTCGGCCTCGCCTTGGCCCAATCGTCCGACCTTGCCCCAGATCCCGCCTTCTCCACCGAAGGTCATGGTGCCGAAGCAGAGCTCGGAGACGAACAGTCCACTGCTTCCGAATTTTCGAATACGCATCTCAATTCTCGCTTTCAAATGAAGGCTCGATCAGGCCGCGAGGCTCTGACGGTGGCCGGTCTTGGCAGCGCGTTCGACGGTGTCGACGAGACGGCTGTTGTGAAGGGCATGGGCAAAGCCGGGCGTCTTGGACGTTCCAGCCAGCAGATCGCGGGCGAGCGCGGCATAGACCTCACCGACATTGATCGATGCACCGGTCCAGAAGTCGGCCGCCGTCGGCCCCGAACCGGAGGCCACCGGCGCATCCGGTTCAACGAATTCGGGACTGGATGCAAGCTTGAGGTCGCCAACCTGGACACCGGCGGGATGATTGCCAGTGAGCTTCAGCCAACCTTCGGATCCGCGAACCTCGAAGCTGAAGTTCGCCTGATCCGGCGATACGCCTGCCAGAACTTGCACGGAGACGGGTGCGTTGCTCGCCGTCTTGGCGATGAGGTCGAGATGATCGGGAATTTCGCGGACCGAGATTTCGCCCGTATCCACGATCCTGATCTGCGGCCAGAGCAGTTCGGTGCGCGCATCGACTTCTGTGATGGTGCCGAGCACCGCCTCGATGACGTCGAGAACGTGACCCGTCGTGATCGTCATGAAGCTCGCGCCGGATGCGGCCTTGTTGAAATAATCGTAGACGCTCGGCGCTTCAGGCCCATAGCCGAAGGTGGTCGCGCCCACCCGTGCCGACATCAACCGACCGAGCCGACCCGAGGCAACAATTTCAGCGGCGCGGCGGACGGCGGGGTTGTGTCGCCCCTGCAGGCCGATCGCCGTGTGAAGGCCCTTTGCCGCCGACGCCATTTCCTCGGTTTCGACGAGCGTCGCGCCCAGCGGCGATTCACTGTAGACGGCCTTGCCGGCCGCAAGCGCCGCCATGACAAGGTCGCGGTGCGCTGGCACCTTGACGGCAACGGTCACGATATCGATGTCGTCGTCCCGGATCATGGCGTACGGATCGGCAAACCAGCGCTCCGCACCGAAAGCCTCGGCTGCCGCCTTGGCGCTTTCTTCCCGCCGCGTCGCCACAGCGTGAAGGACAAGGGACTGCTGTGCCGCTAGAGCGGGCACGTGTGACGCGCCTGCCCAACTGGCCTGGGTGTCTGCGCCGATGATACCAACGCGAAATTGCTTGTTCGACATGTCTTTGCTCCAGCATTCATGCGGTTCGCCTGGGATCGGCGCGATGCTGGAAACCTAGTGACAGGGCGGCGGCGACCCTATGCAGATCCTATCAAGGACTTGCCTGCTTCTCTCATTTTAGATGCTCCCGACTCTTGGCTTGATCCAAGTCCGGGATTTGAGAGGAATGGGCATACCCTTGATAGGATCTGCATAGCGCACGACATTTTTGGATGGTGAACTGGGCAGTCGGTCGCACATCCCTTGGGACGAGTTGGCCTGACACCAAGGCGCGACGGAGACATTCCAACCATGATGAAACCGATATTCTCGGACCTTCTTGCGCTTATCGAGCGCCATGCGCGCCACGACTATGTGACCCCGATCACCGGGCTCAAGGTCGGCCGTACCGATCGGCCGACCGAGCCAGCGCATTCGATCTACCAGCCATCGTTCGGGTTGGTGGCGCGGGGTGTCAAGGAACTTATGGTCGGCGAGATTCCCTTTCACTACGCGGCAGGCGAGAGCCTGCTGTGCACGGCCGACGTTCCGGTCACGTCGCAGGTCACCGAAGCCAGCCCCGAAGCGCCCTATCTCGCGATCCATATCGAGATCGACCCTTCGACCGTTGCGGAGCTTCTTCGCGAACAGGTCGACGTATCGGCCAACACGCCGGTCACGTCGGTTGCGAGCAAGCATCTGCTCGATCCGGAATTGATCGATCCTTTGATCCGATTGCTGTCACTCATCGATAGACCGAGCGACATCCCGGTCATGGCGCCGCTGATCCTCCGCGAGATCACGTGGCGGCTGCTTCACAGCGATCATGGTCCTATGCTCAGCCAGCTCGCGTTTGCAAACGGTCACGCGGCGCGCATCGGACGAGCGACCGCCTGGATCAGAGACAATTTCGCCGAACCGCTCAGCATTCCCGATCTCGCCGCTCGGGCAAGCATGAGCGTCCCCAGCTTTCACCGTCACTTCAAGGCGGTGACATCGATGACGCCGGTGCAATTCCACAAGCGGGTGCGCCTGCAGGAAGCGCGTCGTGGCCTGGCATCAGCCGATACGATCTCGGCGGTGGCATACGAAGTCGGCTATGAAAGCATCTCGCAGTTCAACCGCGATTATCGGCGCCTGTTCAACCTGACGCCGAGCGGCGATGCCGCTTCGCTGCGTGCAGCGCATTTGCCGGAACCAGGCGCGCGCCGCCAAACCGCCACGATGTAATCGGTCAATCCGACGACGGCCCGGCAGCCCGCATTGCCAAGAGAGACTCCAGATCCTTCAGCGCTGCCGCCGCGGTGGCCATCGGTTCCTTGCCTGATGCGATGGCGATCGTTTCTCCCATCTCTTCCGTTAGGATTCGGATCGCTTTGTCCTTGCCGCCGACCTGCGATAGCGGGTCCTTTGTGGGATAGGTTCTGATCCCGACGGTGGCGCGCAGCAAACCGTCCGGCCAACTCAATTCACCGACGAGCTTCGGGACGACGCCATCGGCGCGCCAAGCCTGGACGCGGTCCATCGTGACCGATCCAATGCCTTCGACTTGCACGTCCTCCATGGTCAGATCGGCTCCGAGACCGAAATTGGCAATGAGGACGAGCTTGGCGGCGGTATCCCAGCCATCGACGTCGTTGCTCGGATTGGCCTCGGCGAACCCGCCGGCCTGCGCTTGGCGGAGCGCCTCGTGGAAATCGATGCCCCGTGTGGTCATTGCGTCGAGCAGGTAATTGGTCGTTGCGTTGAGTATCCCCTCGACGCGGACGACCCTGCATCCCTTGAGACTGTGTTCGAGGAGATCGATCGTCGGCAGCGCCGAGGCAGCTGCGCCGCTCAACTTCAGCGTCGCGCCGGTGCTCTTGGCGAGCTGGCGCAACGCTGATCCGCTGTGCACGAGCGCACCTTTCGACACCACGATCGTGTCGAGGCCGGCTGAAAGGGAAGCGTGGATGTAGACAAGCCCAGGGCCTCCGGTGCGGAAATCGCTCGGTCCCGCCTCGATCAGGATGTCCGCGCCACTGGCTGCGATGAAATCCGGCCCCGTCCGGCCATCTTCGAGAGCATCCAGGTCCGACGCTTCGAGTCCATCAGGATCGGCTCGACCGGACCGGGAGCCACAGGCTGCCGCGAGGCGGACATCGGTCGCGTACACCTCACGATACCGTCCCCGCCGCGACAGAAGCAGTTCGGCCGTGGCGCGCCCCACGCCGCCCAGCCCGGCGATTGCGACCTTCACTACCCGCATGCTGCCCTCCGATATTCAAAAGCGATCCGCCGACCTTGAGCCGGCGGATCCTGATGAGATCACCAGGGATAGGCTTCGTTGACCGATCCCGTAAAGGTGCCCGTAGGGCCGTCGCTGCCGAGAAGCGCGACGCGCACGGCTTCAGCGGCCCCCTGCTCGACGGTTTCGTTGCCTTCGTAATTGTTGAGCGCGGTGCTGGTGTAACCGGGGGTGACGGCGTTGACCTTGATGTTCTCCGCCTCGAGGTCGATGGCAAATGCCAACGTGATCGCGTTCAGTGCGGTCTTCGACGCGCCGTAGCCGGGGTTGAACGTCGCACGGTGCGGATGGGGCGCGGCATTGACTGCGAGCGAGCCGAGGCCGCTAGACACGTTGACGATGCGCGCGGCTTCCGATTTGCGCAGCAGGGGGACGAATGCCTGAGTGACGGCGAGAACGCCGAAGACATTCGTTTCCCAGATGGTCCTCACCTCATCGACGTCAATCACCGTCGCGCGCGAGCGTTTGATATAGTCCTGCATCGTTTCCGACTGCTCGCCGTTGGCGCGGGAAATGGCAGCGTTATTGATGAGAATATCGAGGCGGCCGAACTTGTCCTCGACCTGCTTGACGGCTGAACGGATCGAAGCCTCCTCGGTCACGTCGAGCTGGATCGGGTGGACATCGCCATCGATCGTCTCGGCCGCGGCGTTGCCCCGGTCGAGGTTACGCGAGGCGAGCAAGACAGTAAGGCCGTCGGCGGCAAGGTCTTTTGCGATCTGAAGCCCGATGCCCTGGTTTGCACCCGTAACGAGTGCGATGCGCTTGTTCTCAGTCATGACTAGGTCCTGTTCTTGAGTGGAAAACAGGAGATGGCCACGGATGACTGGACGTTCTATATTCAAACGTCCAGCAAACTTTCGAAAGCGTCCAGAATGGCGGATCCACTCGCGCAAATCGTCGGCCTGCTGCAACCGGGCGCGCCCTTCTCGAAATGCGTCACCGGCTCTGGTCCCTGGCGCGTGCGACGGACGCAATCGCCCAATCCCTACTATGTCGCCGTGATCATGGGCAGCCTGCGTTACAGCGATCCGAGAAATGGCGAAGTGGTCGTCGACGCAGGCGATTTCATCCTCATTCCCTCTGCCCGGGACTTCATGATGTGGAGCGAGGCCCCCAGCGCCGATAACGACATGGTGGTCGATCCCATCATCCTCCCCGGGGGCGGCTATAGGGTCGGCAGCATCGACGGCCCGATCGATATGCGGGCGCTGGTCGGCTACTGCATGTTCCAATCAGACGATGCGACGTTGCTGTCGTCGCTCCTGCCTGAACTCGTCGTGGTGCGAGGCGAGCATCGGCTCGCAATGCTGATGCAATTGCTTGGTGAGGAGGCCGTGGACAACAAGCCGGGGCGCGACGTGGTTTTGCAGCATCTGCTGGAAGTGCTCCTCATAGAGGCGCTGCGATCGGCCGCTGATCTTGGCGACGCGCCTGGATTGTTGCGCGGACTTTCGGACGATCGGCTGGCCGTGGCGATCAGAAGCATGCATGCCAAGCCCGGACGTGGGTGGACGGTCGCAGAACTGGCACGCGAAGCCGCCCTGTCGCGCTCGGGATTCCATGAGCGCTTCCAGGACGAGGTGGGAATGGCGCCGATGGAGTACCTGAAGGCATGGCGCCTGGCGCTCGCCAAGGATCTGTTGCGCAGGCGCGAGGGAAGCGTCGGCGAGATCGCCCGTCAGGTGGGCTATCGGTCGGCAAGCGCATTCAGCGTCGCCTTCATGCGCGGCGTCGGCGTTTCCCCGGCCCGCTACGCGCGCGATGCTGCTGCAATCCCTGCCGGAATGACGGCGGATGAATTCAACGGCGCCATCGCCTGATCCCGTTCGCCGACTGGGGGGTGCATTCGTCGTCGATTTCCGTTTATTCTGGTGTTCGTCATCCGGCGCGCATGGTCTCCGCGCCATCTGAACGAGGAATGTCGATGTCCAACGACCGCGTCTTTGCGATGAAGTTTTCCAAGGTCTATCCGCTTTACGTGCAGAAGGCCGAACGCAAGCAGCGCACGAAGGATGAGGTCGATCAGGTGATCCGCTGGCTCACCGGTTACGACCAGGCCGGGCTGGAAAGGCAAATCGAACTGGAAACCGACTTCACCTCATTCTTTGCGCAGGCGCCCGCTTTCAATCCGAACAGCACGCTCATCACCGGCGTGGTCTGCGGCGTGCGTGTGGAAGCGGTCGAAGATCCGCTAATGCAGAAGATCCGCTATCTGGACAAATTGATCGACGAACTGGCCAAGGGCAAGGCGATGACGAAGATCCTGCGGCATTGAGCCGGGCACGGCGCGCAGACTTCAGCCCGCGTGCCACTGGGCTATCTGCTTTTCGTAGGCCTTGGCGATGAGGCTTGCTTCGGTGCGATTGCGCACCTTGAGTTTGCCGAAAATGCCGGTGAGATGGGATTTGACCGCCTTTTCTCCGACCTGAAGCGTCGCCGCCACTTCCCGGTTGCTGAGCCCCCTGGCGACGAGGCTGAGTACGGAGCGCTCGCGCGGCGTCAGACTTTCGAGCGCCACCCATTGCGGATCGATCTGGTCGCGCCGCCGTGCTCGCGCCAAAAGCGCTAAGGCGAGCTTCGGCGCCATATGCGTCTGGCCGGAGGCGACACTCTGGACTGCGGAAATAAGGTCGCGGGCGGAAGTGCCCTTGAGGATGTATCCGATAGCACCTGCCTCCACCGCATCGAAAACATCGTCGTCGTTCTCAGAGACGGTCAACATGACCACCTTGGTTTCCGGCACCATCCGCGTGATCGCCCGTGCGGCCTCGATGCCGCCTCCCGGCATGGAGACGTCGATGAGCGCTATATCGGGCCGCAGCCTTCCGGCCAGTTCCTCGGCTTCGTCGGCGGAGCTTCCTTCCGCAACGACGCGGATCTGCGGATCCAGCGACAGCGATTGGACCACCCCGGCCCGGAAGATGGAGTGATCGTCGACGACGATAACGGAAACCGATCTGGCCATTAGACATTCTCTTTCAGCAAGGTCATTTCGAGTTTCGTCGGCGTATGTCCGTCATGGGCAATCGTGAAGGTTCCGCCCAGGCTTTCGACGCGCTCCTTCAGACCGGAAATACCGAGACCGGGGCGGCCGTCCCAAGATGCGCTGTTCTCTTCTGGCAGGTTCGACACGCTGACGCGCACCGTCTCGGCATCGATATCGCAACAGGCCGTGGTTGCCGTTCCAGGCGCGTGGCGATGAACGTTCCAGAGCGCTTCCTGCAGGAAACGATAGACGCAGATCTTGAATGATCGCGACAGCACCGGATCGTCGATGGTGATGAACCGGTCGACCGTGCTTCCCGTCCGCTCCTCATGGGCGCCGATAGCCGCGTCGATCAATTTCGGCACCGGCATCCGATCGAGGTCCGGCAAGACGAGGCCTTGCGACATGTTGCGGATTTCGCCAACGGCTTCGACAAGTGCCCGCTCGACGTCTTCGATCATCGCCGAGCGCTCGGCGATCGACCTCGCGCGTCTGATCTGCTCGAGTTTCAACGTCGAATAGCTGATCAGTTGGGCCGGTCCGTCATGCAGATCCGCGCCGATGCGCCTGTAGGCCTTTTCTTCGCGTTCGACGAGGCGAGCCGTTGCCGATTGCACCGCATCCTTCAGTCGGCGCACTTCGTCCAGGGCGCGCTCCGTTTCCTCGATACGCTCGACAAGCCCGCGCTGCTGGGCACGAATGATCGCGTTGCCGCGCATCACGACGGTCAACAACCCGGCCATGACGAGGAACGCCAGGGTGACGACGAGTGCCCAGTTGCGCCGCGTCGCAAAATCCAGTTCCTGCCGCACCGCTTCCGCGCTTTCGTGAATTTCCGCTACGGCGATGATCGTTCCGCCGCCAAGATCGCGAATCGGTGTGTAGATTTCCAGATATTCCTCGTTGAAATGGCGCGCCGTATGTTCCTGCGCCCTCAGATCGGTGAAGTCGGAGGCGATTTCACCTGCGAATGCCACTGCAAGGCTGGGCGGCGGCGGGTAAGTTTTGCCGATCATTTCGCGGTGGTTCGAATAGGCGATCGTGCCGTCGGCCTTCCAGATCTCGATGAAGGGGAAACGATCGCGCAGCGCAGGATCGAGAAAGGTGCGATCCAGGACTTCGATTGCGGTCTCTTGAAGGATCGAAGCGTTGGCAAGATCCTGCACGTGCGGCGTGACGATGCTGTCGACGAAGAGCGCAGTCGACGACGCGGCCGTGCCCAGGACGTTCCGGGTGATCAGCGTCGTGCTCATCCAGCCGACCAGCGCCGTGGTCGCAATGACGACGGCGCCGCCAAACAGCGCAAAGCGCCTTGCTATATCGGCATCCAGTACCAGCATGGTCGACCCCAAGGCCAAAAATCCATGGTCGCAAGACGCTTTTCGCCTCGCCACCAATGATCCGAGGAGAAGAAAGCCCTGAAGTCTCCGGTTCCGCAAGCGGTCCATGGTCGAACATAGACTAGGTCCATGGTCCATCCATGGCCTCGGTCACGCCTGCCGCGGCACAAACGCCTGAGTTGCACTCCTACGAAGCGCTACCCGATCAGCCGGACGATCAGGCGTTACGCGGATTGATCGCCCGGCCTATCCTCACCTCACTTCGAGAACCGAGAGCGGCGGGGCAAGCCAACTCTAAGGGAACTCCGACGGGTCAGGATGGACGCCATTCTGCCGACGGCCCCGCTTTGTCTCCTCTCGACCCGAACAACCGGAGCTCTGTGCTCGCGAGGAGGATACGATGGTCAAGCTGGTTCAACACGATCTGGAATTCATCCTGAAACAGATCAAGATCTCGGAAGCACATAGCGCCGCTATCGATGCCAACGACACGCCTGCGGATATTGCCGCCAAGCTCTCGGCGCTCGTCAATGGCGCTGGCGGCACACCAGGCGGCGTAGTTGGCCAGGCGCAGGCCGGCTTGATGCCTTTCGGCTTGCGCACGGTCGACGGCAGCTTCAACAATTTCACGCCGGGCGGCGAACTGCTCGGCTCGTCCGGCCAGATGATGGACCGGTTGCTCGATCCCGTTTTCCGTCCCGCCGAAGGGTCACCGGCTGGTCTCCATGCGCCTGGCACGCCGGCCGGTGCGCCGACATCCTATACGCAGCCGAATGGCATCGTATACGATTCCCAGCCGCGCGTGATTTCCAACCTGGTTGCTGATCAAACGCTCAAGAACCCCGCTGCACTCATGGCGGCGCTGGCGGTCGAAGGGATCACCGGCGGGCCTGCACTGGCGATCGTCCAGCAGGTGCAGAGCCTGCTCGCCGCCGCCGAGGCAGCGCATGATGCCGTTGCTGCCGCTGATGAGACCGCCGACGCTGCGGTCGCAGCGGCACAGGCGATCGTCAACGCGGCGACCGCCGATGAAGCCTCAGCCCAATCGGCATATGATCTGGCGCTGGCGTCCGAGACGACGGCAGAGACCAATCTGGCTGCAGCGCAGCAGGTGCTGCAGGACGCGATAGCTGCGCGCGATCTACAAGCCGGAGAAGTGACCGTCGCGCAAGATGCCGCCGCGGTAGCTCTGGCTGCGCTCAGCACCGCGCAGGATGCCGCAATCGTAACCGAAGACGCAAAGAACGTGTCTTTCGCAGAATTGGCCATTGCGGAAGCATCTGCCCAGGCCGCGCTGGATGCTTTCCAGCTTGCACCAAATACCGCGAACGCCGCCGCCTATGCAGCCGCGGACGAAGCTCGTGACGACGCGGCTCTTGCCTATGCGCAAGCTGTCGATGCCGATCAGTCCGCCGACCAGACGCTGGTCGCGGCACAGTCGACCCATGCCACCGCCTTGTCGACGCTGCAGGCCGCAATCGCGACGCAAGCTTTGCTGGCCGCAGCAGTAAGCGGTGCCCAGGCGACCGTCTCTTCCGCCGAACTGGCGCTTGCCCAGGCCACTGCCGCTCTGGCTACCGCAACGACTGCGCTGACCGCCGCTGAAGCCGCCCTCACCGAGGCTGTGGCCGACCTCGCGGCCATCCCGACCGGCACGGCAGCGACCACCGCCGCCCAGGCTGCCGCGGATGCGGCAGACCAGGCCGTTATCGACCTCGTCACGTCGCATGGCGTCCAGATGGATGGCATCAATGTACTCATCCCGAACGTCTCGGCCGACCTTGGCGACACGGCGCCCTATAACGGCTTCTTCACGATCTTCGGCCAGTTCTTCGATCACGGTCTCGACCTGACGACCAAGGGCGGAAGCGGCCAGGTTCTGATCCCGCTCCATCCGGACGACCCGCTCTACGGCCAGGGTCCGACCAATTTCATGGTGCTGACGCGTGCGACCAACCAGCCTGGCCCCGATGGCAGGCTCGGCACGGCCGACGACATCCGCGAAAACGCCAATGAGACGACGCCGTGGATCGACCTGAACCAGGTCTACACCTCCAATGCCTCGCACCAGACGTTCCTCAGGGAATACGCATCGGTGAACGGCAGAGCCGTTTCAACCGGTGACATGCTGGAAGGCGAAGCCGGCGGCCCGCCCACCTGGGCCGACGTCAAGGCACAGGCACAGACCATGCTCGGCATCGAGTTGAAGGATGCTGACGTCAACAGCGTGCCACTCCTAGCGACCGATCTCTATGGCGAGTTCATGCGCGGCCCGAACGGCTTCGCAATGGCAACTATTGGCGTGACCTTCACCGTCAACGGCGCGGTCGTTGGCCGCACCGCCTTCGTCAAGGAAGGTCATGCCGGTGGCCTGCATCCCTCCGAACTCACCCTTGCCGATCTTGCAGCCGCAGGCATCACTGTGCCAGCTGGCGCGAGCGTCGCCTTCTCCTTCGCTTCTGCGGGCCGGGCATTCCTGAACGACATCGCGCATAATGCGGCGCCTGGGACGACCTACGATCATGATGGCAGCCCGTCGACACCGAACATCGTTGTACAGCCGGATACCGACACGGATACCGGCAACGCGATCGGCGTCGATGGTCGGTTCAACAAAGTGGCCTACGACAACGAGCTTCTCGATCGACACTTCATCGTCGGCGACGGGCGCGGCAACGAGAACATCGCCCTCACCTCGATCCACACCGTGTTCCATGGCGAACACAACCGCCAAGTGGACGAGATCAAGGCGACGGTTCTTGCTTCGAACGATCTCGCCTTCATCAATGAATGGCTGCTCGACGGCCACAAGCTGACGGCACTGCCGACAGCCGGCGCCGATCTCGTGTGGGATGGTGAGCGGCTGTTCCAGGCATCACGCTTCTCGACCGAAATGGTCTACCAGCATCTCGTCTTCGAAGAGTTCGCCCGTGCGGTCGCTCCGCAGGTCGATGCATTCCTCTTCTCCAACTCGATCGACATCGATCCTGCGATCAGCCAGGAATTCGCGCAGGTCGTCTATCGCTTCGGCCACTCGATGTTGAACGAAAAGGTCGATGTGTTCGGCATCGGCGGCGACGCTGCCAACCGCGACGATCCAGGCCTTATCGAAGCGTTTCTCAACCCGGTTCTCTTCGAAGCTACGGCACGAATGCCGAAGAAGCGGCCGGCGCGATCCTGCGCGGCATGGGCCGCCAGCGCGGCAACGAAATCGACGAGTTCATGACCGATGCGTTGCGCAACAACCTCGTCGGCCTGCCGCTCGACCTTGCGGCCCTCAACATGGCGCGTGCCCGTGAAACTGGGATCCCTTCGCTGAACGAGGCCCGTTCCCAGTTCTACGCCCAGACCAACGACACCTATCTCAAGCCTTATGAGAGCTGGACGGATTTCGCCCACAACATCAAGAACCCACTCTCGGTCGTCAATTTCATCGCCGCCTATGGCACCCACAGCACCATCACCAGTGCGACGACCGTCGAAGCCAAGCGCGATGCGGCCATGAAGCTGGTGCTGGGCGGCGATGGAGCACCCGCCGATCGGCTCGACTTCCTGAATGCAACCGGGGACTACGCCGGCGGCAAGCTCGGCGGCCTGAACGACGTCGACTTCTGGATCGGCGGCCTTGCCGAAGCCAAGATGGCGTTCGGCGGCATGCTCGGCTCCACCTTCACACTCGTCTTCGAAAACCAGATGGAGCGCCTTCAGGACGGCGATCGCTTCTACTACCTCAGCCGTGTCCAAGGCTTGAACCTGCTCAACGAACTGGAAGCGGACTCCTTCGCGGAGCTGCTTCGCCGCAACACCGATACCGAGCACAGCGGTCTTCACGTCAATGGTGCATCCTTCCAGACTGCGGACTTCATCCTCGAAATGAACCTGTCGCAGCAATGGAACGACGGTCTCGGCTCCGCCGATCCGGAATCGGACGATCCGGTCCTTGGTGGAATGCTGGCTAACGGAAACTCGCTCGTACAGCGTGGGCCTGGTTCGATCACATTCCTCGGCGACCAGCATGTCGTGATCGGCGGCACGGACGGTGCCGACAAGATCACCGGCGGCTCGGGCGACGATACGCTTTGGGGCGAAGGCGGCGACGATACGCTCGAAGGCGGCTTCGGCGTCGACCACATCTTCGGCGGTGCCGGCGATGACATCATCACCGATCGCGGTTCAGATATCGGCGAATTCGACGTCATTCATGGCGACGAAGGCAACGACGTCATCAATCCCGGCATGGGCATCGACCTCGTCTTCGGCGGCGAAGGTCAGGACTTCATCTTCGGGGGTGGCGAAGACAAACACATTTCCGGCGGGCTCGGCAACGACTTCATACGCGGGGGGGACGGCTTCGGCTTCCTGCTTGGCAACGAAGGTGACGACTGGCTCGAGGGGGGCGACAGCTTCGATACGCTCGCCGGCGAAAATTCAGAACTGTTCTTCAACTCCACGATCATCGGCCATGACGTCCTCAACGGCCGTGGCAACGACAACGACTACGATGCCGAGTCCGGCGACGACATCATGTTCCAGGGCCTCGGCATTCAGCGCAACAACGGCATGGCCGGCTTCGACTGGGCAATCCACAAGGGTGATCCCGACGATCGTGACAACCCCACCGCCGCCAACAGCGACATGAACGTCTCCATCTTCACGAACCAGCAGAACAACATCCTGCGCGATCGCTTCGATCTGGTGGAAGGTCTGTCCGGCTGGGATGGTAACGACACGCTTACGGGGCGTGACGTTGTCATCGGTGCCTATGACGCCAACGGCAACGGCACGCAGGTCGACCCGACAGCACCGCTCGACAGTTATTCGAACGCGCTGCTCGCCAAGAACCTCAATCTGGTTGATGGACTTGAGGAACTTACCGCGCATCTCGTACGCCAAACGGTCACGGTGGCGGGCAAGACAGAAACGATCGTGATGGATACGACGGAAGCGGGAGACATCCTGCTTGGCGGCGCCGGTTCCGATGTGATCCGTGGCATGGGCGGCAACGACATCATCGATGGCGACCAGTGGCTCAACGTTCGGATCGCCTTCACTCAGAATGGGGTGGATTACACGACCGATGGCCTTGGCGAAAAGGTGTACCTGGCGTCTCAGTACGTCGATGGTGCTCCGACCACGGACGCATCGCCAGCTTTTGCCGGGAAGACCCTCGATCAGCTCATGTTCAGCCGCGAGGTCAATCCGGGCACGCTGCAGATCGTGCGTGAAATTGTCGATGGCGGCAGCGCCACGGACGTTGACGTCGCGGTCTACTGGGATATTCGGGCTAACTACACGGCGACACGCAATGCCGATGGCAGCGTGACCATCGAGCACACGACCGTCAGCGATGCGGTGGTCGATCCCACCACAGGGCGGGCGCTGGAGGCAGAAGGCACCGATCGGCTGTTCAACATCGAGCGGGTGCGCTTCGCCGATGGCGAGGTCGCCATGAGCGTGATTGCGCCTCCGCCGAACAGCCTTGCCACGGGGGCGCCGATCATCATCGATCCGACGCCGACCAACGGGCTGGTTTCGCCGACCGAGGGCGTGCAGCTGACGGTCAACACCACTGGCATCCAGGATGGCAACGGCCTCGGCACGTTCAGCTATCAGTGGCAGCAATCTTCCAACGGCGGGCAAAGCTGGACCAACATCGGTGGGGCGACGGCTGGCAATTTCACGCCCAATGACGGCCTGCTCGGCATCGGCGGCCAAGTCGGCAACATTCTGCGCGTCGGCGTCAGCTTCACGGACGGTGACGGCTACAGCGAGACGGTGTTCTCCGGCCCGACGCAGGTGGTAGGTGACGATTGGAACGGCATACCCTTCGTGAACAATACCTTCAACGGCACGGCGGGTGATGACATCGCCGACGGGGTCAGCCCAATTATCTTTGGCGGAGCTGACACCCTGAATGGTAATGGCGGCAACGACATTCTCAATGGCAACGGTGGCAACGACACCATCAATGGTGGTGCCGGCAACGATACGATCAATGGCGGTGCCGGAACCGATGTGGCGGTATTCGCCGGTGCTGCCGGCAACTTTGCACTGGCTCACTCCGGCACCAACATTATCGTCACGGATGTAACGGGGGCCGAGGGCAGCGATACTCTGACGGCCATCGAGACGCTGCGGTTTGCCGGCGTCAACTACAGTGTCGTGGCCGGCACGACAGGCAACAATGCGAACCTGAACGGTGCTGCCGGAGCGGCAGGCTCACAGGCTGTCTTTGGCTTTGCCGGGAACGACAGCCTGAATGGTGGGGCAGGCAACGATCTGCTGATCGGTGGCCTTGGTAACGACACGATCAATGGCGGGGCCGGGAACGACATCGCCTATTGGAGCGCGGGGGATGGCCGTGATCTCGTCGATGGCGGGGCCGACGCCGACACCTTCCATGTTTCGGGAGATACGACGTCTGAAAGCTTCCGCATTTATACGCGTGATGCGTGGGTTGCGATCCAAGGAAACGCCGCCGCGATCACCACGGAGATCGTGATTACACGCAATGGCACCGACAACGCGTCGATCATCGCCGAACTCGACAATATCGAGGAGTTGGTGATCAACACGCTCAATGTCACAGCGAACAATGGCGGAGGCTTGGATGCCGGTGTTTCGAACGGCGACACGGTTCAGGTGTTCGGCAACTTCGACCCGACCAGCCTGAACTTCTCCACCATCACCATCGATGGCGGAACCGGCGACGACACGGTGGATATTTCGAACCTGACATCCGCCCACCGCATCGTGTTCCGCTCCAACGGCGGCAATGACACCATCGTCGGTGCCTTGCGGCCGCAGGACGTGATCCAACTGCCGGCAGGGACCACGATTGCCGACTACGCCGTCGAGACGGACGATGACGGCGCGACCACGCTCACCGGGGCCGATGGCCGAACGATCAGCTTCGTCGCACCGAACGGCATGCCAGGCTTCGGCGGCCTCCCTCCACACGAGGAGGAAGACGACGAAGGTGACGACGATCATGGTCAGGACGACGATGACCACGACGATGATGATCATCATGATGGCGATGGCGATGACAGCGACGACGACGACGATGTCGACGCTGGGTCTGGCGCGGGCTCCGGCTCAGGTTCTGGATCGGATGCGGGTAATGGCAGCGGGTCTGGCACTGTCACGCCTCCTCCGCCCACGCCAAGCGTGCCGCCTGTTGTCGTGATCGGCGGGACCAATCCCGGCGAGATCATCGGGACCGAAGGCGAGGATATCCTTGTCGGCCGGGCAGTGGCGGACACGATCATCGGTCTTGGCGGCAACGACAAGATCAGTGCCGGCGATGGCGAGGACGCGATCTTCGGTGGCGATGGCAACGACATCATCCATGCCCATGGCAACCAGGATGAAGTCTTCGGCGGGTCCGGAAACGACCAGATCGATGCCGGCTGGGGCCATGACACGGTCTATGGCGAGGATGGCGACGACATCCTCACCGGTGCCGAAGGCAGCGACAAGCTCTTCGGCGGCGCTGGCGACGATCTGTTCCTTGCCTCTGTCGGCGACGAAGCCGACACCTATTGGGGCGGCGAAGGCATCGACACGATCGACTACGCCGCTCTCACCGAGGCCCTGACGATCAATCTCGGCAACGGCCTCAACGAGCGGGGCAGCGTGACCACGGCGGCGGGTATCCGCGACGTCATTTACTCGATCGAGAACGCGATCGGCGGTGGCGGCAATGACACCATCACCGCAAGCGACGCGATCAACGTGCTCGATGGCGGGGATGGAAGCGACACGTTCCGCTTCCTGTCGGCCACGAGCGCCAACGGCGACACGATCATGAACTTCGCGCCGGGCGACCGGATCGATATCTCGGCGATCGACGCGAATGTGTCGGCGAGCGGCAAGCAGAGCTTCTCGATGGCAAGCGGCACGACCTTTACCGCCGCCGGCCAGATCACCTTCGAGCATGTCACCCGCGAAGACGGTGAATTCACGATCGTGCGCGGCAATGTCGATGCCGACAACGCGGCCGAGTTCCAGTTCGGCCTCAAGGGTCGGATCAACCTGACGGAGGACGACTTCATCGGGCTCAACTGAGCCTAAGGCGACCGCCTGCCGGCAAGAAGCGCCGGCAGGTCCATAGGCGGTATCATCGGCCTTGTGCGTGTTACCGGAGGAACTAGCCCTTCAGGCTGCGGCAGCGATAGGCCGCAGCACTCCGGTCACCACGCCTTTCCCCCTATCCGGTGATACCGCCGACCCTCTTTTCCGCATCAACTTGGCCGCACGGCCAAGTTTTTGTTTTCAGACCAGCGTGGAGCCTACATATTCTCGGCGCGCCAGGCTTCGACTTCCGCTTCCACTTCGGCACGATCCCACTCGTTGGCTGGTTCGATGAGAGATGGATCGAGGAATTCCTCGTTGGCGAATACCTCGTCGATCACGCCGAATTTCTGCATCGCGGGCTGGATGTTCTGCCAGATGTCAGTTTGCAGATCGCCGAGATTCTCGGTCACCGAAACATTCAGCCGGATCGCGTTGTCGAGATATTGCTGGCCGAACTCGGGATCTTCCCACTCTTCCGGCACCGCCTCGCGGGCAATCGCTGCCACCACTTCCGGATCGACCTCGGCGACATACATCGCCTTCGACCATGCCCGCAGATAGCCTTGGATCGCCTCACGCTTGGCTTCGTCTGCTTCACCGGAAATGACGAACGTGTTGCCGGGCTTTGCCGATACTTCCTCCGGCGTGATCAGTTTGATCGGTATGCCGTTGGCCTGGATCGCGAGCCAGTCCGGTCCCGATCCGGCGATGGCAGCGACCGTCTGATCCCGGAACGCCGCAGCAAGCGTCGGGCCCGCTTCGCCCACCACCACGCTGGTGACGTCGTTTTCGGTCAAGCCGCGCGCATCGAGCGCTATCTTCAGCGTCACCAGATCGCGGTCGGACACGAGACCGACCGTTTCGCCCTCGAGTTCGGCGACGTCCGTGATGGCGCTCTCACCGGAAATGGCGATGCCATCGGGCGCCTGCTGCATGACCTCGTAGACGACGCGCACGTCGGCACCCGCAGCTTTTGCCTGCAGCACTTCGGCCGGGTCGAGCATGGCGATGTCGGCCTGACCGTTGCGGATGAAGCTCACGAACGGGATCGGCGTCGTCGATGGCAGCAAATTGACGCTGACACCCTCCTCCTCGAAATAACCCAACGCCTCGCCGACGATCAGCGGGAAATAGTTGGCTGAACGCTGCTTCGGCATGATGGCGTTGATCTGGGTGACGTCCTGCGCCACCGCCGTTCCGCCGATGATCATCGCCGTTGCGGCGAGAAGGCTCATCTTTACTGCACGTCCCATGGTTTCTCCTCCGGTTTTCAGTTGTTGTCGTTCAAAAGCTGCGCCCAGCGCTGCTGGCGCTTGCGGCTCACCTGGTTCCTGCGCGCCTCCCTGCGCCAGAAGACCACCTGCACGTCGAGCAATTCGATGATGGTGAAGAGCAAAAGCCCGAGCAGCGACATGCTGAGCAGAGCCGCGATCGCCGAGCCCATGTCGAGCGAGAAGGCGAAGCGCTGCATCAAAACGCCGATCCCAGCCGTCCCTTGCGAGAATTCCGAGACGACCGCGCCGACGAGCGCCGTGGTAATCGCGATTTTGAAGCCCGCGAAAATGAGGGGCAGCGCTTCCGGCACCTGCAGCTTGAAGAAGCGCTGCAGCCGCGTTGCACCCAGCGATTGGAACATCTCGTCCATCTCGCGATCGACCCGCGTTAGGCCGATCAGCGCGTTCACGAATACCGGGAAAAACGAGACGATCGCGCCGAGGGCGATCTTGGAGCTGTATCCGAAGCCGAACCAGGCGATGATGATGGGCGTCAGCGCCAGCCCCGGCGTGACGTTCAATATGACCGCATAGGGCGAAACGTAGCGCCGGAAGCGCCTGCTCAATGTCGAGCCGACCGCTATCGCGATGCCGACACCCGCTGCGATGAGGAATCCGGCAAAGGCTTCGTAGAAGGTGATCAGGAAATGGCCGTAGATCTGCCGGTTCGTCACGTAGAGGTCGACGATGCCGCGCGCGATGTCGGTCGGTGTCGGCAGCAGGATGGTATCGATGAGTCCGAGCGCCGAGGCGCTTTCCCAGACGATGATGATGACGGCGAAAACGGCCAGATGCTTGGCGATGGCGACGCCGATAGTGAGGCCTCTGAAGCCCCGGGCCGCTTGCGTTTCGGGTTGGGATTCGATCGAGGCAGCGCTCATGCGTAGGCCTCCTTGACGAGACCTTTCCACTTGGCAGCGCGCACACGGCCCATCACTTCCGTCCGGTCGCGGTCGGTCCAGAAGACGATGTAGCGGTCGAGCGCCTCCATGGAGCGGAAGATCAGATAGCCAAGGCCGGTCAGCGTGAAGACGCAGACAAAGGCGGACGCCATGTTCAGCGTGCCGGTATATTGCGCAAGCAGAACGCCGATGCCTTCATTGGCCGAAATGAACTCCGCCACCAACGCGCCGCCGAGAGCCGATGCCATGGCGAGGCGAAGGCCGGCCATGATTTCCGGAAGCGCATCGGGCAGCATGAGTTTCGTGAAGGTCTGCCAGCGGCTCGCACGCATCGAGCGCATCATCGCAAGCTCCTCGTCGTCGACGCTGGCCATACCGTTCAGCGTGTTGACGAAGGGAGCGAAGAAGCAAACCAGCATCACGATGACGGTCTTCGACGTCCAACCGAAGCCGAATGCGGCGATGACGATCGGGCCGATGGCGATGCGGGGCGTCGCCTCAAGGATGATGATGTAGGGCTTCAAATAGCGGCGTACCCGATCGAACATGCCGACAACCAGCGCCAGCCCAATCCCGAGCGCGGAGCCGGCGACGAACCCGACGGCGACCTCCGTCATCGTCATCCCGAGATGCCACCAGATATTGGCCTGAGTGATGTAGAGCCGATAGAACGAAACGACGATATCGCTGGGCAAGGGAAAGAACAGCGGGTCGAGCAGCCCTCCGCGCGCGGCAAGCTCCCATAGCCCCATCAGCGCCAGAAAGATCGCGGCATGGGTGGCGACGACGCCGATCCCGGCCTTGCGGTCGTCGCTCGGCAACTGGTCGACATTGGTCGTCGCTGGATCGACCATCAATGACCTCCCAGCACAGAACGGACGCGGGCAACCAATTGGTTGAATTCGGTCGTCAGTTGCAGCGCGGGCTGTCGGGGTCGGTCGAACGGCACGTCGATGATTTCGGCAAGGCGGCCGGGTCGCGGCGTCATCACGAAAACGCGGTCCGCCAGAAAGATCGCCTCGCCGATATTGTGAGTAACGAACAGCGTGGTCGCGCCGACTTCGCCAACAATCCGCATCAGTTCGACGTTGAGATGTTCGCGCGTGAACTCGTCGAGCGCGCCGAACGGTTCGTCGAGAAGCAGGATGTCCGCGCCCGTCTGCAGCAAGCGGGCAAGAGCGACGCGCTGCTGCATTCCACCCGACAATTGCTGGGGAAACGAGAACGCGAAATCCTTCAAGCCTGCGAGTTTCAACAGGCCAAGCGCGCGACGGCGGTCGTCATCGGTAACGGTGCCTGCAATTTCGCTCGGCAGCAGCACGTTTTCGACCGCCGTGCGCCATTCCAGCAGCGTCGGCTTTTGGAACATCATGGCGACATCGCGGCGCGGCGCAGTGGTTTCCTGGCCGTGCACCTTGAGCGAGCCGCCGGACTTGTCGATCAAGCCTGCAATGATGCGCAGCAGAGTCGACTTGCCACAGCCGGACGGGCCTACCAGAGAGATGAATTCGCCGGGGCGGATGTCGAAGGAGGCATCCTCCAGCGCGACGACCCGGCCGCCACCAAAGGTCTTGGTGACGTGGTCGGCGGATATGACTGCGGCCGCCTGCGGGCTTCCGGAAGGCACATCCGACCTTCCATGAAGGCCTGATATCGTCGATGCAATTGCCGTCACGCGATCCTCCCGATCGATTGTTCTTGCGCCGATCCGGCCGTTTCCTCACGGCACTGACCGACGTTGCGGCATCCTCTCAGATACCGAGCAGGTTCGAGCGCACGCGAATGAGGTGCGCACGGATCTCCTCTTCGGCCTGCTGGGCATCGCGCCGCCGCAGGGCGGTGACGATGCGCTCGTGCTCGGCCTGATAATGGGCACGCCGTTCATCGGTGAGGCTGCGACGCTTCAGGTCACCCCATTCGCCCTGCTCGCGCGCCTGGGTGATGAGCCCGTAGGCGGCGACGATCAGGGGATTGCGGGCGGCTTCGGCGATCGCCTCGTGAAGTGCCGCGTCCCAATGCTCGAAATCTTCCATGAGTTCGGCGGAACCACCGCGCTCGACGCATTCCTGGAACCTTGCGAAATCGGACGCCGTGCCGTTGGCGACGACGAGATGCGCCATCTGCGGTTCGAACGCCAACCGCGCCTCCATCACCTGCGCGGGGCTCGATGCGATGTCGTTCGTGCGCGCCACTCTTTTCGGCTGGCTGTCTGCCACGAAGGTCCCGCTGCCCGGCGCCCTGACCACACGACCCTCCCCTTCCAGAACCGCAAGGGCGTTTCGCACCGCGGTGCGCGTCACCGAAAGCGTTTCGCACAGCGCACGCTCCGTCGGCAGACGGACGCCCGGTCCGAACCGACCTGCCTCGATGCCTTCCAAAATATAGTCCCGCACACCGTGGTTTGCGCGCTGCATGGATCGTTCCTTGTTGCCAAATTGGTAGACCAGATGGATAAATATTGTCAACCAATAATGGATGTGGTTGACAATATGGTTCGCCGAGGCGATGAACGACGGACCATTTCGAGGAGATCCATATCATGAAGCTCGCATCCGTGACCTATAAGGGAAGCCGTCGCCTGGCCGTCGTTCTGGATGGAGGCGAGCGCTTCGGACTGCTGGACCCGCGCCACACGGACCTGATCGCCTTGATCGAAACCGGAACTGCGGTCGACGCAGATTCCGATCTGGTCGACACGGTTAAACGCGGCGAGATCGAGCTTCTCGCTCCGATCCCTCAGCCGCGCCGCAACATCATGTGCGTCGGCAAGAACTACAGCGAGCATGCAAAGGAATTCGCGCGCAGCGGCTACGAAGCGGGCGCTGTCGCTGGCAAGGACATCGATGACCATCCGGCGCTCTTCTCCAAGCTGCCAAGCAGCGTCATCGCGCCAAATGCAGCGATCGAACTGCATCCGTCCATCACCCAGAAGGTGGATTACGAGGCGGAGCTTGCGGTCATCATCGGCAAGGGCGGCCGCGGCATCAGCAAGGAAGATGCCTACGGGCATATCTGGGGCTACACGATCGTCAACGACGTGACGGCGCGCGATCTGCAGAAGAACCACAAGCAGTGGTTTCTGGGCAAATCGCTCGACACCTTCGCACCGATGGGCCCCTACGTCGTGACCGCGGACGAGATCGATCCGGAAAACACGACGGTGCAGTGCCATGTGAACGGCGAATTGCGCCAGAACGCCAACACGCGCGATCTCATCTTCGACATCCCGACCTTGATCGCCACGCTGTCGGCCGGGATCACGCTGCAGCCGGGCGACATCATTGCCACGGGCACGCCTGCCGGTGTCGGCATCGGCCTCGATCCACCGGTGTTCCTGAAGAGCGGCGACATCATCGCCGTGACGATCAGCGGCATCGGCACGCTCGAAAATCGCTGCGCCTGACGCCTGGGAGGACTTTGCACACATGACCGAGCTTGCCCTGACCGTCGCCTGCACCTCGTCCGACCGAACACGCCCCGTGCTGGACGGGCGCGTGAAGATCGAGGGCGTCGATGCACAGTTCACCACGGGCGAGCCGGAGGATCTTTTCCGCCAGGCAGTGCGCGAGCAGACCTTCGACGTCACCGAGCTGTCGATGGGCAGCCACATGGTGACGACGGCCAGGGGCGACAGCCACTATATCGGTATACCGGTCTTCCCCTCCCGCGCCTTTCGCCATTCGGGCGTGTTCATCCGAAGCGGTGCCGGTATCGAACGGCCGGAGGACCTGGCCGGTCGGCGGATCGGATTGCCGGAGTACCAGCAGACCGCAGCATTATGGGTACGCGGCATCCTGTCCGACCAGTACGGCGTGAAACCCGAAGACGTCGAATGGGTCATCGGCAGCCAGGAAGAGGCCGGCGGGACCGAGAGAACCCCGATCACGCTGCCGGACCGCATCCGGCTGAAGCGGATCGCGACTGATGAAACGTTGAGTGGACTGCTCGCCAGCGGCAACATAGACGCCATCATCACCCCGCGCCCACCAAGCGGCTATTTGCGGGGCGATGGGTCCGTAAAAAGGCTCTTTCCCGACTTCAAAGCGGCGGAAATCGCGTATCACCGGGCGACTGGCTTCTTCCCGATCATGCATTGCATTGCATTGCGTCGAAGCCTTGCCGATGCGCACCCCTGGCTGCCGAAGGCACTGTTCGATGCGTTTTCGGCAGCCAAACAGTCGGCGATGGACGACCTTCAGAAGATCAACTTCCTGCGCATCTCTCTGCCCTGGGTCGCCGCCCATTTCGAGGAAACGTCGCGCCTTTTGGGCGACGATTATTGGGCCTATGGCTTTCGCCGCAACGAAAAGGAAGTCGAGGCGATGTTGCGTTATGCTCGCGAAGACGGGCTGATCACCAACGCGATCGCGCCCTCCGATCTCTTCCATTCAAGCCTGCTTGACACCTAGGCTCATCGTCTAAGCCTCGATCAGAGGCTCCGAACGTCATGAGCAGCTCGTCGAAAAGCTCAAATCTTGCCCAGATCGCGATAGCTGTCGTGCAGCGCCCAGTCGGCGGGGCTGAAGCGGTCGGCGGCGAAATTGTGTTGGTGCCAATAAGGGTAAAGGTATGGCGGGCGGCTGACCTGGTTCAGGCGTTCAAGTTCGGCGGCACTCAGTTCCACCGATGCTGCCGCGATGTTTTGCTGGAACTGCTCCGGCGTCAGTCCGCCGGTCACGAGCGTCGCGATGCCCGGGCGCGACAGCGTCCATGCCAGCGACACCTGAGCGGCGGTCAGCGATCGCTCTTCTGCAATCTCATTGAGAACGTCGACGATGGCCCAGAGACGCTCTTGGTCGCGGATGGGCGGCTCGGACCAGCCCGCCGCCTGGCGTGAATCCTGCGGGAACGTATCGCGGGTGAACGCGCCCGACAGGAGACCCGCTGCGAGCGGCGACCAGATCATGATGCCGACGCCCTGGTCGACCGCGATCGGCAAAAGCTCGTATTCCGCCTCGCGGGCCTCCAGCGTGTAGTGGATCTGCTGGGCCGCGAACCGCGGGAGGCGGTCGCGTTCGGCGATGCCGAGCGCCTTCATCAACTGCCAGCCGGCATAGTTCGAACAGCCGGCATAGCGGATCTTGCCCTGCGCCTGCAGAGTTTCGAACGCTGCGAGCGTCTCTTCGAGCGGCGTCAGCCCGTCCCATTCATGCATCAGATAAAGATCGATACGGTCCGTGCGCAGGCGCTTTAGGCTGCGTTCGCACTCGCGGATGATGTGATAGCGCGAAGCGCCCTCGTCATTGATCCCGTCGCCGATCTTCATGCGCGCCTTGGAGCAGATTAGCACCTCGTCGCGCTTGCCCTCCAGCACCTCGCCCAGGATCTCTTCGGAGCGGCCGAGTGAATACATGTTGGCGGTGTCGAAGAGATTGATGCCACCGTCGATGCAGGTGTCGACTAGACGACGCGCTTCCGCGACGCCCTGATTGGCGACCATGGCAAAGTCACCTTTGCCGCCGAAGGAGAACGTCCCCATCGCGATGGCGGAAACCTTCAGGCCCGAGCGGCCGAGCGTGCGATACTGCATGTGTTGTTTCCTATTTGGCCGCTGGAACGGCTGCTTCGACGATGCGCAGAAACGCCAGTTGGCCGGGGTCGTCGAGTTCAGCGCTCTTCTCAGCAAACATCCGGGCGCGGCCGAGCTTGCAGGGCTTGCCCTTGAAGTCCTGCAGCGTCTGGCGGGCGGCTGCGACGGCCGTCTCGCCCATCTCGGCGGCGTCTGCGCCCTCGATCGCTTTTGCACACGCATCGAGGCTGTCGAGCACCGACTTGGCGCCGAGCTCGCCCTTGCCGCGCGCCATCATTGCGTCCCGCGCCGCAGCGACCAGCGCCGGGATCGCGGAGGCTTCGAGGCTTTCCGAGCCCTTCGTGCTTTTTGCAGCCGCCATGAAGCCGGTGGCGACGAGCGTGCCGTAGGAGGAGGACGACACGCGCTGGAAGGCTTTCGAGCATTCCAGGAATGCCATGCCGAGATCGTTGGGAAGGTCAGCCTCCGCCGCCGCAGCGAAGCCCTTGGAGACCGTGATGCCGAGATCGCCATCGCCGAGCTGGCCGTCGGCGGCATTGAGTTCGGCCGCAGCGGTCGCGGCACCTTCAGCCACCCGCTGCAGGGCCGCTTTGAGACTCGCGCCGTCGAGTGTCGCCATGATCTTCGCCCTCACCCGACGCGCCAATAGGCGCAGGCCGCCGGCGCATGGAGGTAGCGTTCGAGCTCTTCATCCAGAGCGATGGTCGTGATGGTCGCGCCGGTCATCTCCATGGAGGTCGCGTAGCGCCCGACGAGCGGCATGACGATCTCGGCACCGATGTCGTCGAAGCGCTGCTTCACCTTGCGGTACATGATGTAGAGCTCTTCGAGCGGCGTCGCGCCGAGCGAATTGACGAGGACGGAGAGCCGGTCGCCCTTCGAGAAGGGACGGTCGGCAAGGATCCGGTCGATCATCTCGTCGACGATCTGGTCGGCCGGACGCAGCGCATCGCGCCAGATGCCCGGTTCGCCATGGATGCCCATGCCCATTTCCATCTCGTTCTCGCCGAGCTCGAAATTGGCCTTGCCGGCCTGCGGCACGATGCAGGGCGTCAGCGCCATGCCGATCGAGCGGCAGGCATCGGCCGCCTTCTGCGCCACGCGCGTGACCTCGTCGAGATCGGCCTTGGTATCGGCGCAGGCGCCGGCGATCTTGAACGCATAGATCATACCGGCGACACCGCGGCGCTTTTCCGCTTCGTCCTTGCCGGCCGAGACGATGTCGTCGGCCAGAAGCACGGTGGTCGTGCGGATGTCGTTTTCCATGTCGACCATCTCGCCGGCCATGTCGAAGTTCATGACGTCGCCGCCGTAGTTTCCGTAAAGCCGCAGGACACCGGCGCCGCCATCGGCATGACGGATGGCGCTCGCCATCTGCTCGGCAGAGGGGCTCGCGAACACGTCGCCAACGGCGCAGGCGTCGAGGAAGCCGGGACCGACATAGCCGGTGAAGACCGGAAGATGGCCCGATCCGCCACCGCTCACGATGCCGACCTTGCCGGTTGTGGCACCTTCCGGCCGCGCGATCACGCGCCGCTCCGGCTGGGCGTAAAACTCGGGATGCGCGGCGACGAAGCCCTCCAGCATCTCGTCCACATAGTCGGCCGGGTTGTTCAGAATCTTCTTCATAGTTTGGGCTCCTTCCCGAATTTCAAACCGCAGCCTGTGCCAGGCGCTCGCGGCGCTTGGCCAGCCGATCGATGACGATCGGCAGACCGGTACCGATGATGATGAGGGCGCCGACGACGACGCGTTGCCAATAGGACGGCACGCCCGCGCTGAGCAGAGACGTGTTGATCATCGTGATCAAAAGCGCGCCAAGCAGGGTGCCTGTGACCGTGCCGTGACCACCGGTGATCCGCGCGCCGCCGAGCACGACGGCAGCGATGACGTTCAGTTCCATGCCGACGAGATCGAACGGGTTGGCCATGCGCGACAGTGTCATGTGGGTCATGCCGGCGAGGCCGGCGATCGCACCGACGATCACGTAGATGAGCACCTTGGTGCGGCCGACCTTGATGCCGATCCGTCGTGCCCCCTCTTCCGATCCGCCGATCGCGTAGATCGCGCGGCCGAACTTGGTGAGGTTCATGATGACGGCGACGAAGGCGGTGACGCCGACAAGGACGACGAAGGACAGTGGCAGCGAGGCGAGCTGACCCACCGCGTTCTCCATACGCACGATCATCGTGCGCGCAAACGAGATGACGTTGCGCGGGACGTTGGTGATGTAAGTCGTGCCGACGAATGTCAGAAGCGCGCCGCGAAACAGGCTGAGCGTGCCAAGCGTGACGATCAGCGTCGGCAGGCCGAGCCCGCCGATCAGAATGCCGTTGACGAGGCCGAGTGACGCGCCGATGGCGGCACTGACGACGAACAGCGCGACGATCGGCACGTCGAAATCGACGCCGAGAACCATCGACATGGTCGTGTACATGGCGAAGGCGGCAATCGCAGGAAACGACACGTCGATGCCGCCCGAGGCGAGCACCATCATGACGCCGAGCGCAAAGATCGCGGTCACCAGCGAATTGCGCAACAGATCGATGACCGTCGCGAGCGACAGGAAATTGGGGTTGATGAAGCCGACGACGAGCGCAAACAGCAAGGCTGCGATCAGCACCACGCCTTGAGGCGACATGAACATGCGTGTGGCGGCATTCATCGTGCCGGTGCCTCCTCGGTCACGGCAAGCGACAGCCGTTCCTCGTCAATCTCGTCGGCCTTGAACTCACCCGTGATCCGTCCGCGTACCATGACGAGTATACGGTCGGAAAGCGCCAGCGCCTCGCCGAGATCGTCGGTGACGACGAGTACAGCGGTGCCGCTCTTGCGCAGATCCAGCAATATTTCGTGGATCTCGCGCTTGGAGCCGATGTCGACACCGACCGTCGGACCGTTGAGGATCATCAGTTCGGGATTGCGTTCCATCCAGCGTGCAAGGACCACGCGCTGCTGGTTGCCGCCGGACAGGGTCGCCACCGAAGGTTCGATGCCGGGCGTCTTGATGCGCAAGCGCTTGACCGCCTCGCGCGCCCGCTCGCGCAATGCCGAGCGATCCACGATTCCCGACTGCTTCAGGGACGCCACCGAGATGTTGTCGCCGATCGGCTGGTCGAGAAACAATCCCTCCGTCAGGCGATCTTCGGGCACATAGGCGATCCCCGCGTCCATTGCTTCCAGTGGTTCGCGGAAGCGGCGGACAATGCCCTTGAATTCGATCGCACCTTCGTCCGGCTCGATCTGCCCGAAGAGAGACAGAGCCAGTTCCGTTCGCCCGGACCCGAGCAGGCCGACAAGCGCAACGATCTCGCCCGGCGCGATCGAAAGATCGACATTGGAGTAGACGCCGTGCCGTGTCAGGCCGCGTGTCGCCATGATCGGCGCTGCTGAAGGCGCGAGCTCACGCGGAAGACGATGGGTCTCTATATCGCGGCCGGTCATATCGCGGCCGAGGCGATCGGCGTCGAATTCGTCTGCATTGCCTTGCGAGACGACTCGTCCGTCGCGCAGCACGGTGATCGTGTCGCAGAAGGCGAATATCTCTTCGGTCTTGTGGCTGACGAACAGGAACGCGACGCCATCCTTCTTCAGCGCTTCGATGATACCCTGCAGGCGCTTCACTTCGCTGCGCGTCAAGGCGGTGGTCGGCTCGTCCATGACGATGATGCGCGCGTCGTTGGCGAGCGCGCGCGCGATCGCGATCAATTGCTTGGAGGCGACGGGCAGGAACTCGACCGGCAGCGCGGGATCGATTTCGACGCCCATGCGCTTCAGCGTGTCGGCTGCGATCTGCCGGTCACTGCCCCGCCGGTGCCAGCGATCACCACGCGCAACGCTGCGCAGGAATGCGATGTTCTCGGCGACGGTGAGATTAGGGAAGAGCGAGAAATCCTGATAGATGACCGACAGCCCTGCGTTGATGGCAGCAGTCGGGTCATTGGACAGATCGTGTCCGGCGATGCGGACCGTCCCGGCGTCCTTCGGCACCACGCCCGACATGATCTTGATCAGCGTCGACTTGCCGGATCCGTTTTCGCCCGCAAGGCAGCGCACTTCGCCCGCCTGCAAGGTCAGCGCCACATCGGCGAGCACCTGAACGGGGCCATAGGCTTTGTGAATGCCGTCGATCTGAAGAACGGGGTCGGACATCGGGGCTCCGAGTCAGATTGATGGTACGGGGCCGCCACGGATGCGGCAGCCCCGTGTTGTCCTCTTAGAAGTCGTATTCGTCCAGGTTGTCGGCCGTAACGTCGACCCATGCCTGACCGTAGACGACCTTACCGTCGACACGCACTTCGTTGTAACCATCGACGCCGAGGTCGTCACCGGTTGCAACCGTTTCGCCGTTCAAAGCCTTTTCTGCCAAAACGTTCATGGCATAGCCGGCGAGTGCCGGGTCCCAGAACGAAATGAGATCGATTTCGCCCGTTTCGACGTAAGGTCCGGCAACAGACGCAAGGCTGGTACCGACGATCGAAACCTGGTCGGACAGACCAGCTTCCTCGACTGCGAGTGCTGCGCCGACCACATCTTCACCGGCGGAGCCCTGCATTCCCTTGATGTCGGGGTAGGTGCGCAGCAATTCGCGCATCTTCTGGTAGGCAGTCTGCTGCTGTTCTGCAGACTCCTGCTTGCCGCCGACGAGCGTCATGTTCGGATAGTTTTCTTCCTGGTAGGCAATCGCCGCGTCGACCCACTCGTTGTGGGTCACCGACGTCAGATAGCCGACGAATACGGCGTATTCGCCCTCGCCGCCCATCTGGGTCGCCAGTGCTTCCATCAGATGCTCGCCATAGGCTGCGTTGTCGAAGGCTTCGAGATCGTAAGTCACGTTCTCCAGCGTTGCGCCTTCGTGGCCGATGACGACGATGTCGTTCTCGAGCGCACGGGCCAGGACGGGCTCGAGCGCCTGTGGCGAGTTCGGCACCACAGTGATGGCATCGACGCCGCGTGCGATCAGATCCTCGATGAGCTGGACCTGAAGGGCTGCGTCAGCCGTTGCCGCGCCGACCTGCGTGGCATTGTTGCCGGTCGCCTCGGCATACTGCTGCACGCCTTCTTCCATGCGATTGAACCATGCGATGCCCGACAGCTTCACGACGGTGACGATCTCGCGGGTGTCCTGCGCGTTGGCAGTGATCGCAACACCACCGGCGAGAACGGAAACGGCTGCCGCTCCCATCAGCATCTTCTTCAAACCAAACGCCATGTTCACTCTCCCTGTTGTAGCCTTTCGGGAAGGCCGTTCCCCACTCATGCCCTGCGCTCGGCGTGCATGAAGCTCCGCGTCGCCTCGTAGAGGCCACGATATGTCTTGAACCCGTGGCCATAGAGCGGCGCCAAGGCGCGATCCGCATCGATATGCCCGGCGGGTGGGTTCCACGTGTCGATGTCGCCCTCGCTTGCCGCGCCCGTGCCGATCGCAGCAAGAAAGGCGCTGCCATAGCTCGCTCCGAAGCTTTCCCGGCGCAGCGTCTGCGCGCTGCCGGAAATATCTGAAACAGCCTGAAGCCAGACGGTGTTGCGCACGCCGCCGCCGACCGCAGTGATAGTGGAAGGCGCATTGCCGGTCTCGCCGTATGTTTCCAGCACGTGCCGCACGCCATAGGCGATCCCCTCGAGCACCGCGCGGTAGATGTCGCCGCGCTCATGCGTGAGATCGAGCCCGAAGATCATGCCCTTGGCGTGCGGGTCATGGATCGGCGTGCGTTCGCCCGAGAAATAGGGCAGTACGAAAAGGCCATTGGCTCCTGCCGGCGTCGCCGCTGCCTCTTCTGCCAGCTTTCGCATCGCGTCTTCTGGAGGCAATTCACGGGCAAAGCGATCGCGGAACCAATGCGTCAGCGTTCCGCTCGTCGCCAGGCCGGACATGATGGCGTGGCGGCCGGCAAAGAGCCATGGCGCATACCACAGACGGGCGTCCTGCGACGGCTTGTCGGTGACCATGATGATGAAAATGGTGGAGCCATACATCAGCATCATCTCGCCGGGGCGTGAAACACCGACACTCAAAGCCTCGGCAGCCGCATCGATGGTTCCCGCAATGACGGGCGTGCCTTCGGCCAGACCGGTCTCCTCGGCAGCCCATTGCGTGACATGGCCGGCGATATCCGAAGACCACAGGAGACGCGGCAGGCGGTCACGCTCGACGATGCCGTCCATGAGATCGTCGGCCCAGTCATTGGTCGAGACGTCGTAGAGCGGCGAAAAGCTTGCCGCCGAATAATGGTCGAGCACGCGCTCTCCGGTCAGCCGCTCGACGAGGAAGGTGGAGGAATTCACGAAGCCTGCGGCCTTTTCGTAGATCTCCGGCCGATTGCGCTTCAGCCACAGGATCTTCGGCCCCACGGACTGGGACGTCAGACCGTTGCCGGTGCGCCGCAACAGCGTCTCTTCCCCTATTTTTGCGGTGAGATCTTCGATTTCGGCATGGGCACGCGTGTCGACGCCGTAAAGCACGGCGTTCATCAACGGCGCGCCTTTTTCATCCACCGGCAGCATGCAAGGGCCGATGCCGCTTGCTCCAACGCCGGCAATCGCCGATGCGGGGAGCCCGGACGCCGCGATCACCTCGCGGGCGATGTCGCGAAACTCCTGCCACCAATTCACCTCGGCATCGTGCTCGGCCCAGCCGGCGCGCGGCACGATCATACGGTGCGCGCGACGCGCCGACGCCAGGATCGCGCCCTCGTCCGATACGACGACGCCTTTGGTCTCGAAGGTCCCGATATCGATCCCGAGGAAGGCGCGGCTCATGTATAGCTGTCCCTGTCCAGATCGAAGCCGGTTCCCATGCGGGTGATGGCGCCCGTGACGAGCGCGGTCAGACCCTCGAGATCACGCATGTCGCAAACTTCGAGCGAGGTATGCGTGTAGCGGCTGGGGAAGCATAGATCGACGCAGGCGACGCCCTCGCCGACCAGCTGAACGTAGGAGGAATCGGTCAGCGCGCCGACATGGGCGGTGTGCTGCAGCGGGATGCCGTCTTCGCTGGCGGTGCGCTGCACCGCGTCGACAACCGCCGGATGCGGGATCGTGCCGTTGAGCGTGCCGCGTCCATGGAACGAGTAATGCGAAATCGCAGGGCCGGCGCCCATATGCACTTCGCCGCGATGGGCCATGTCCGGCGTATCCGACGTCAGAGCGAGATCCAGCTGGATCGCGATGTCGGGTCGCAGCGCCTGCGCTGCCACCATTGCGCCACGCAGGTTGAATTCTTCCAGGACGGCGAAGACGAAATGAACCGTCGGGCGCGACGCTTCCTTCTTCAGCCGGCGTGCGGCTTCCACGATGACGGCGCAGCCGGCCCGGTCGTCCACCGACGTGCCGGCAACGCGATGCTCGCCGAGATCGAAGACGTTGGGTTCGTAAACGACCGCCGTACCGATCTCGATGCCGAGCTTGCGCACGGCGTCGGCGCTTTCCGCACCGATATCAATGAAGAGTTCGGCGTAGGGCGTGACCTTGTACTTCTCTTCCGGCGGGGTGGCGTGGTGGCTCTTGTTGGCGATGATCCCCTTCACGTCGCGGCCTTCGCCGACGCACAGAAGCACGCTCTGTGCCGGCAGCGCCTTTTCGGGGATGCCTCCAAGCCGCTCGACGCGGATCAGGCCGCTGGCCTCGATCTTGCGCACCACAAAGCCCAACTGGTCGGTGTGAGCAAACAGCATCACGCTCGGCGCGCCCTCGTCGCCATCGAGGGTCGCGATCAGGTTGCCGAGCGTATCGGTGCGACAGTCGAAGCCTTCCTTCTCCATCAGGTCACGCAGATGGCGGCGCACCCGGTCCTCATGGCCGGAAAGGCCGGGGATGAGCATCAGGTCGTGGAGGTCTTTGCGCAATTGCTGGGTCATGTCTGCCGTCTTGAGATGAGCGCCCTGAAATCGCCCAACCGGCCTTCCGCGATGACGCGGATCGACATGATGGCAATGAGCAGGCCGCCGAAGAAAAGGTCGCGGGTGAAGGCCGTGAAGGCGAGGAAGTTGAGGCCGGACGAAATGAGCTGCAGGGTGATTACCGCAAGCACGACACCCATGGTCGACCCGACGCCGCCGAACGGGCTGACACCGGCGAGGATGTTGATGAGGATGACCAGCAGCAGGTAGGACGCACCGTAGTCCGCGGTCGCTGAATTGGCGCGCGCCAGGATCACCAGACCGGCGATGGAGGCGATGACGCCGGCGGTCGCGTAGATCTTGATGACGAGCTTGCGCTCCTGGATGCCGACGAAGCGCGCCGCGAGCGGATTTGCGCCATAGAGCCTGGCCCGTATGCCGGTTGCGGACAAGCGCAGGAACAGACCCATACAGATCGCGACGATGGTGAAGACGATCAGCGGCACCGGAAGGAACCCGCCGATCGACCAGGTTCCCCAGGCGCTGTACCAGGCCGGCAGGCCGGTGATCGATGGCCCGCCGGTGATGACGATCGCGATGCCGCCGAAGAGTTGCAGCGTCCCGAGCGTCGCCAGGATCGGCGGTAGCCGCAGATAGGCGATGAGGCAGCCGTTTAATACCCCGCAAGCGAGACCGGTGAGAAGCGCGGCCGGGATAGCCAGCAAGGCGTATCCAGGCCCGGCGCCGAGGAGCAGAGCAGCGACGATCGATGCCAGATTGGCAATGGCGACCACCGAAAGATCGATGCCGCCGGTGATCATCGCCGGGAGCAGTCCGAGCGCCAGAAGACCGAATTCCGGAAACTGCGACCCCATCGAATTGATGTTGGCGCGCGACAGGAAGTTCGGTGCGTAAAAGGTCAGCGTCACGAAGATCGCCAGCGCGAGCACGCCCAGGCCGATCGTGTATTGGGTCGTCGTGTCGCGCCTGGCATTCATGCCATCAATCTCCTCGAGCGGCCTTGGCAAGCCGCATGAACTCGGCGGCCCGTGCGGCATCGACGGCCTTCCACGTATCGCCGTCCACTTTCAGAGATGATCCTACGATGCAGCCATCGGCAACCTTGAAAACGTCGGCGATGGTCGAATGCTTGACCCCGGTGTTGGCAAGGACCGGGGTATCGGGAAGAACCTTCTTAACCGCGACGAGGTCGGCCATCTCGGCTGCCTCCCCGGTGATGGCTCCCGATACGAGGATCGCGTCGGGTATCGACGAGAAGACCGCGGAGCGTGCACGGTCGGACAGGTCGCGGCGATCGAGCGAATAGGCGAATTCGGCCGAGACATTGGCGAGCATCACCAAGTCCGACCGGTCCAGGCGATCGCGGTAGCGCATGGCCTTGCCGGCATTCGGCGTCCAGGGTCCCATGTCGGACGCATAGGTGCCCGTCAGGATTTCGCGCATGAAGGATGCACCGGTTGCGGTCGCGAGCGCGACGGATGCCATCGGGTCCCATAGGACGTTCACGCCGAACGGCTTCTGGATATCCTTGCGCAACTGGCCGATCACGAAGGCCATCGTTGCGGTCGAGGCGGTGTCGACCTCGAGTTCGTAGGGCCGGTCGTTCTCATTGCCGAACATCACGGCATCGACATCGGCATCCTGCAGCGCCTTGAGATCGCGGCGTGCGGCCTCGACAATCGCCTCGACCCCGCCTTCGGCGTCGTAAAGCGGCGTCCCCGGCATGGGGGCCAGGTGCACCATGGCGATGACGGGCTTGGTGCCGCCGAAAAGCGCGCTGAACTTTTTCATGTTTTTGTTTTTCCTTCTTTGCCCGGACCGGGGCCGCATAGTTCCACTCGGGTCGCCGCGCCTGCATAAGACTGGGCGACGGCGCCTGAGTGGCGGTCAGTGATGAACAGGTCGATGGCGCCCCAGGCGCACACCTCCGCCGGCTCGCGCCGATCGAGTTTGGTATGGTCGGCGAT
This sequence comes from Rhizobium sp. EC-SD404, assembly GCF_902498825.1. Taxonomy (NCBI): domain Bacteria; kingdom Pseudomonadati; phylum Pseudomonadota; class Alphaproteobacteria; order Hyphomicrobiales; family Rhizobiaceae; genus Rhizobium; species Rhizobium sp. EC-SD404. Next base: position 6,128 of record NZ_LR701458.1, on the reverse strand, counting down.
CAGCACCGTGCGCTTTGCATTTGCGATGGCCGCACGCTTCACGCGCGCCTCTTCGATGGTGACGTTCGACACGCCGCTGCCGTCCACCGCGTCGGCGGAGAGGAAGAAGATGTCGGCCGTTGGCTGGGCCGCGATCGCGGCTGCGGTCTCATCGCCGACGATGCTGAAATAGCCGTTGCGCAACGTACCGCCGGCAATGACAACCTCGGTATCGCCGGTGGCGGCGATTTCGGCTGCCTTGATGTCGGTCGCGGTCATCCTGATGGACTTGCCTGCGAGTAGCCGTGCAAGCGCCAGCGCCGTGGTACCGGAATCGAGCGTCACCCGCATGCCGTTTTCCACGTGGCGCGCGGCAGCCTGGGCAATGGTGCTTTTCGCCGATTGCTGCCGGCGAAGCTTCTCCATGAAGAGCGGCTCCTGCCCCGCTGCCCGGTCGGACGCGGTCACGCCGCCATGAGTGCGCACGGCGATGCCCGCGCGCGCAAGAAAATCCAGGTCACGACGAACCGTCGGCCCCGATACCGCGAATGTCTCGATGAGTTCGTCGACGCTAATATGGCCACGCAGCGCGATGAGATCCGCCATCTTGCGATGACGTTCCTGCGGAAACCTTATCTCCCGTCCGCGCTCGTTCTCCATGGCATGATCATTAGTGATTGTTTTGGGGTCGGTCAATCGGTCGGCCTGTGGACGATGGAAACGCGATCTCGGAGAAACAATCGGTGACTTGACAGCGAGGTCTAAGTTGAGAGATCAGTGGTCAGACCACAGTATGGCCACTGGGAGGGGCTTATCTGCGATGTCCACGATGCTTGCCGAGAACAGCGACGTCTCGGGTGCCGAAAAGGTGTTCGGCTTCTTCCGCGACGCGTTGATCGATGGCTCGCTGAAGCCCGGCGAGCGGCTGCTCGGCGAGCGTGAACTCTCGCTGTCGCTTGGCATCTCCCGTCCACTCCTGCGCGAAGCGCTGCGTTCGCTCGCGATGCTCGGCTTTCTCGATATCCGCCACGGCAAGGGCGCCTATGTGCGCCAGGCAGATATCACCGTGCTCTCGGATTTCTTCACCTTCAGCCTCGCCCAGCAGCCCGACATTCTCGACGACGTCATGCAGGCGCGTGTCGCGATCGAGTGCCAGGCCATCCGGCTTGCCTGTGCCCGCGCGACGGAAAGCGATCTCAAGGGTATCGGCTCTAAACTCACCCGGCTGATGGACACGCTGCACGACCCCGTTGAAGGCGCCGCCGCCGATTTCGCGTTCCACCAAGCGATCGTCGAGGCGGGCCATAGCGAGGCGTTGACCACGCTCTACGGCGCGATCGGCGAATTGCTGCGTCGAAGCCACGTGCAGCGACGTGAAGTGACGATCTCGGAGCCGGGCATCGTCGATTACCTGGTCGAGGCACATCGGGAGGTGTTCCTTTCGATCGTCGACAGGAACGCGGATGCGGCCGACCGCAAGCTCAGGGACCATTTCTCGATCGGCGACGAATTCCGTCGCCGGAGCCTCATCTCGGCCTTCACCAGGAGGCCGCAGATCTAAGTAACTGGCCTACTCAACCAGCATGAACGAATGGGAGGATTTTCAACATGCTACACAAGTCCATCATCAACCTTTTGACCGGCGCGGCCATCGCGCTGACCTTAACCGGTGCGGCATCGGCCGCCGAACTGCGCTATGCGCATGTGGGCGCCGAGGGTGACATCCAGACGATCTTCGCGACGCAGGCAGCCGAAGGCATTGCCGCCGCCACCAACGACGAAGTCACCCTGACGGTCTACCCGGCCAGCCAGTTGGGCGGCGTCGCCGAGATGGTCGACGGCGTCCGGATGGGGTCGATCTCCATGGGTCACCACGACTTCGCGTCGCTCGCACGCCTCGTTCCCGAAGTCGCCGTGTTCAACGCGCCTTTCATCTACCGCGACGGCGCCCATGCGCTCGCTGCAACCGACCCTGACACGTCACCGGCGCTGCAGGCCATCAACGAGCAGCTCATTGCGCAGGGTGTACGCATCATCGGCCGCATCTATCGCGGCGATCGCCACATCTCGTCCAATTTCGAGGTCAAGTCCCCGGAAGATCTGGCAGGCAAGCCGTTCCGCGCCGTGCCGCTCGAGCTTTGGGTCTCGATGGTCAAAGGGTTCGGCGCCATTCCGACGCCGGTTGAAGTGGCCGAGCTGCCGACCGCGCTGATGACGGGCGTCGTCGTCGGCCAGGAAAACCCGCTGACGATGATCACTTCCAACAACCTCAACGAGGTTCAGTCACACGTTTCGATGACCGGACACATGCGGGCCGTGCTCGCCGTCTTCGTCAACGAGGAAGTCTGGCAGGGACTGACCGAAGAGCAGCGCACTGCCATCACCACGGTGCTCGACGAGGAAGCGGAAAAGTCTCTGCAGATGGCGACGGAAGGCGAAGCTGAACTCGTCGAGGAGCTCAAGGGCCGCGGCATGACCGTCATCACGGAAGCTGAAGGTCTGGATCTCGCCGCCTTCGAAGAAGGCGTGAGTGCTCAGATCGCTCAGGACTTCCCGACCTTCACACCGCTCATCGAGCAGATTCAGGCTGTCGAATAACCGCCTGATCTTCATCCATTCCAAACGTGCCTGGCGGCGACCTGCCGCCGGGCACATGATGGAGCACGACCCATGCGTCTTCCCGAACGTATCCTGACCGTCTTCGTGGTCATCATCATGGCCGGCCTCGTGCTTGTTCCGACGGCACAGGTGATCATGCGCGGCGTCTTCGTCCTGCCGTTCATCGGTGCTGAAGAGTTCACCCGCTTCCTGCTGATCTGCCTGATCTTCTGCGCCTACCCGCTCGTCGTGGAGCACGGCGAGAACATTGTCATGGGCGAGTTCAAGGCAGCACTTCCGGATCGGCCGAAGCGCATGCTGAACTTGCTGATCTCCCTCAGCGCCTTAGCGGCGACAGGCTTCATGGGTTACGTCACGGCGACCAACATATCGCGCAACCTTGCGAATGCGACGCCGACGCTCGGCATTCCGTTCTGGATTTTCCTTGGCGCAGCGTTCTTCGGTTTCGCCGGAGCCGCCATCGTTCACCTTTTGCACCTGCGCAAACCGCCGCAGGCTGACACCAACATCGCGGTCTGATCATCATGGGTTTTGTCGTCGTCGTCGCCTTCCTGGCGCTTTTCATGATGGGCTTCCCGGTGGTCTACGCCGTGCTGCTCCCTTCGATCGCCTATGTGTTGATCGAAGGACTGCCGCTCGGGCTCTTGGCGCAGCGCGTCACCTATGCGCTCGACTCCTTTCCGCTGGTCGCCGTGCCGCTCTTCATCTTTGTCGGCAATCTGATGAACCTTTCGGGGATCACGGACCGCATCTTCCGTTTCGCCTACACCGTCGTTGGACGCATCCCTGGAGGACTGGCCCAGGTCAATGTCTTCGGCAGCCTCATCTTTTCGGGCATGTCAGGCGCAGCGCTCGCCGATATCGGTGGCCTCGGACGCATCGAGATCGATGCCATGAAGAAGCGCGGCTTCAATCCGGCTTTCGCGGGTGCCGTCACAGCAGCGTCTGCGACGCTCGGGCCGATATTTCCGCCCTCGATCCCGCTTATCGTCTACGGCTCGGTAACGAGCGTTTCGATCGTGCAATTGCTCGTTGCGGGGATCATGCCTGCAATCGCCTGCACATTCTTGCTCATGCTGACGGTGCTCATCGTCGCAATTCGGCACAAGCACCCGAGGGCCGAACGCTGGCCGACCTTTGTCGAAATCATCAAGAGCCTGCTGCCCGCCCTGCCTGCCATCATCGCACCCGCTCTGATGATCGCCGGTATGACCTACGGTGCCTTCACACCGACGGAAGCTGCCGCGATGACAGCGGTCTACGTCATTCTCATCAGCACCTTCGTCTATCGCGAACTGACGCTCCAGCATTTGTGGGACTCGGCCATTCTGACGGCGCGTAGTTCCTCCGCCATTCTCATCATCGTGGCGGCTGCGGCACTCTTTGGCTGGATCCTCGCCGTCGAGCAGATTCCGCAGACCTTTGCGGCGGCACTTTTGACGCTGTCGAGCGATCCCCTGATGCTGCTCATCATCGCCAATTTGATCTTCTTCGTCGCGGGGATGTTCCTCGATTCCACGACGGCGACGCTGCTTCTCGTTCCCATCATTGCGCCGCCGCTCGTCATGGCAGGCGTGGATCCCGTCCAGCTCGGCATCGTGACCATCTTCAACCTGATGCTCGGGCTTTTGACACCACCGATGGGCCTGTCGCTTTTCCTCGTCGCCGACATCGCCAAGGTGTCGATCCGACAGCTGCTCAAAGCCCTGCTGCCCTTCTACATTCCACTGCTGACCACGCTTGCGATCCTAACCTTCGCCAAGGATTTCACGCTGTGGCTGCCCCGCATGATCGCTCAGTAACTCCGGAGATCTTCCCAACAATGCGCATCGTCATCGGTTCCGACCACGCCGGCTTCCCGCTCAAGGCAACCATCATCGAACACATCAAGTCGCTTGGACATGACGTCCACGACGCCGGCTCCTACGATCCAGAACCGGTCGATTTCCCCGATATCGCCAAAACCGTCACCTCCTCCATCATCGAGGGCAAGGCCGAGCGCGGCCTGATGGTGTGCGGCACCGGCGTTGGCGCGTCGATCGCGGCGAACAAGGTGAAGGGCATTCGGGCAGCCGTCTGCCACGACATCCATTCGGCGCATCAGTCGGTCGAGCACGACGACGTCAACGTCATGTGCATCGGCGCCCAGATCGTTGGCGCCTGGCTCGCCAAGGATCTCGTGACCTCTTACCTCGAAGCCGAGTTCTCGACGGATGAAGACTTTCGCCGCCGGGTGCGCAAGCTTGCCGAAATGGACGGCGAACGCTGATCGTCAACGCGTTGGAGGGGCCTGTCTGGTGCCGGCCTTTCCAACGCTGAGCGGAATTGAGCTCAGCACCGGCAGCAGCTAGGATCGATTTCGTTCTTGGCGCTCGGGTGACGATGACCAACGCAATTTCGCCCACGCTCTCGTTTTCCTCCAGACCAAAGCGCGTCATGGTTCTTGGCGCCACCGGCACGATCGGCCAGGCTACCGTGCCGGCACTGGTCGCTTCCGGTCACGACGTCGTCTGCTTCCTTCGCCGCCCTGCCCAAACCCGCGACCTGCCGACACCGACAAAGGCGTCGGCAGCACTGCGTGGGGCAAGCCTGCGCTTCGGCGACGTGACCGATGCCCGGTCCATCGAGCAGGTTGGATTTGCCGGGGAGCGGTTCGACGCGGTCGTCTCCTGCATTGCGTCGCGGACCGGCGTTCCGAGAGACGCGTGGGCGATTGACCACAAGGCCAACGCCGATGCCCTGGCCGCCGGACAGAAATCCGGCATCTCGCATTTCGTGCTTCTGTCGGCGATCTGCGTGCAGAAGCCGCTGCTCGCGTTCCAGCAGGCGAAACTCGCCTTCGAAACGCAGCTCATGCAATCCGATGTGACCTATTCGATCGTCCGACCGACCGCGTTCTTCAAATCCTTGTCCGGACAGATCGATCGGCTGAGAAAGGGCAAGCCCTTCCTCGTCTTCGGCGATGGCACGCTGACCGCCTGCAAGCCGATCAGCGATGGCGATCTCGGGGCCTACCTTGCGCAGTGCCTCGACGACGAAAGCCTCCATAACCGTATGCTGCCGATCGGCGGGCCGGGCGACGCCGTAACGCCGAAGCAGCAGGGCGAGCATCTCTTCAGGCTGCTCGGCAAGGAACCGAAGTTCAGCCACGTGCCGGTGGCGCTGCTCGATGCGATCATCAAGACACTGAGCGTATCCGGGCGCGTCCTCCCCTCACTTGCAGACAAAGCCGAGTTGGCCCGCATCGGGCGCTATTACGCGACGGAATCGATGCTCGTGCTCGATCCCGAAAGCGGGCGCTACGATGCCGCGATGACGCCCTCGACTGGGTCTGAAACTCTGTTCGACTTTTATGCGCGGGTCATCCGGGGCGACGTATCGGTCGACCGCGGCGATCACGCCGTTTTCTGACGGCCATCGACCTCAGCCGGGCGAGAAGAGTGGAAAGCTGACGCCCAGCGACCACGCCAATATCAGGCCGAGCCCGATGCCGGATGCGACCGGAGACATGGTGCGGCGGCCCACCCACC